>JAJYGM010000771.1 GCA_021785095.1 Actinomycetes bacterium | reverse complement strand
GAAGCGGACGGGCCCGCGCTCGGCTAGCCGACCTGTCCCGGACCGTCGCCGCCGACCACCACGACGGTCGTGCCGGCTCTCGGCTCGGCGTCGAGGGACACGAGGGCCTCCGCCGCCCCGTCGAGGTCGACCGTGCGCGCGACGAGGCCAGCGGGGTCGAGCCGACCGGCCACGATCTCGCCGAGCATCTCGGGGTAGTGGTGCGCGGCCATGCCGTGGCTGCCGATCACCTCGAGCTCACGGGCGACGACGCTTCCCATGTCCACCGCCGGGCACGCGTCCCCGGCCAGCAGGAGCCCGACCTGCACGTGGCGGCCACGGGGGCGAAGCCCGGCAAGTGCCTCCGCGAGCGCCGTCGCGCGACCGATCGCATCGACGGAGTGGTGCGCTCCGCCAGAGGTGATCTCGCGGACCCGCCGGACCACGTCCCCGTCTCGCGCGTCGACGGTCTCCTCTGCACCGAGCACGCCTGCGAGCCGCAGAGCCTCGGGCGACACGTCGACGGCGACGACGCGGACCGCGCGGCTCGCCGCCACCATGACCACCGACAGCCCCACGCCTCCGCAGCCGTAGACGGCGAGCCACTCGCCCGGTCGGGGCCTTCCGTGGTGGACGACGGCCCGGAAGGCGGTCGCGAACCTGCACCCGAGGCTCGCCGCCTCGACGAAGCCGAGAGCCTCGGGGAGCGCCACGAGGTTCGTGTCCGCGCCCGCTACGAGGACCCTCTCCGCGAACGATCCCCAGTGGGTGAAGCCCGGCTGGGTCTGGTACGGGCAGACCTGCTGCTCTCCGGCCCTGCACGTCGCACAGCTCCCGCACGCGTTCACGAACGGTGCCGTCACGCGATCGCCCGGGCGCCACCGCTGCACGCCCGCGCCGACCTCCTCGACGACACCCGCGAGCTCGTGCCCCGGGACGTGCGGGAGGGCGATCGAGGGGTCGTGCCCCATCCAACCGTGCCAGTCGCTGCGGCAGACCCCGGTCGCGCGCACCGCGACGACCGCGCCGTCGGGCGGGCACTCCGGATCCGGCACGTCGCGCACAGCCGGCATCGCCCCGAACGCGTCGTAGAGGACTGCGCGCACCGCCCGATCATTGCAGACCGACCATCTGCCAGCCGAGCGACCGTTGCCGAGCGGTCCGGGCAGGCGCTCGGGGTCCCCTCCGGCCAGCTAGTCGGGAGGGGCGGGGTCCTCCGCGATCGGCTGGCACGTGCAGAACAAGTTGCGGTCGCCGTAGGCGTTGTCGATGCGTGCGACTGGTGGCCAGTACTTGGCGGAAAGGTCGAGACCTCCCGGAGCCGCTGCAGTCTTGCGGCTGTAGGGCCGGTCCCAGTCGGGAACGGCGAGCGCGCGGGCCGTGTGGGGAGCGCGCCGCAACGGGCTCTCGTCGAGCGCTGTCAACCCGTCGGCGATCTCGTCGATCTCGCTCCGGATCGCGGTCATCGCGTCGCAGAAACGGTCGAGCTCGGCGAGTGGCTCGGACTCCGTCGGTTCCACCATGAGCGTTCCCGCGACGGGAAACGACATCGTCGGCGCATGGAAGCCGTAGTCGACGAGCCGCTTGGCCACGTCCTCGGCGGTGACTCCCGTGCGCCGGGTCAGCTCCCGCAAGTCCAGGATGCACTCGTGGGCGACGGCGCCGTCCCGACCCGCGTAGAGAACGGGGAAGTGTGGCGCGAGTCGCCGGGCGACGTAGTTCGCAGCGAGGACCGCTGCAGCTGTCGCGGCTGCCATGCCCTCGGCACCCATGAGCCGTATGTAGGCCCACGAGATCGGGAGCACGCCCGCCGAGCCGAAAGGCGCCGCCGAGACCGCTCCTCCCGTCGCGCCGGGGCGCGCGTCGGGGACCGTGGTGCTCCCGGGGAGGAACGGTGCGAGGTGCGCCCTCGCACCGACGGGCCCGACCCCCGGCCCGCCACCACCGTGAGGGATGCAAAACGTCTTGTGCAGGTTGAAGTGCGAGACGTCGCCGCCGATCTCGGCGAGCCGTACGACTCCGACGAGAGCGTTGAGGTTCGCCCCGTCGATGTAGACCTGGCCACCTGCGGCGTGGACGAGCGCGCACACCTCGCGCACACGCTCCTCGTAGACGCCGTGGGTCGAGGGGTAGGTGAGCATGAGCGCGGCGACCTTCCCCGGATGTGCTCCGAGCTTCGCCGACAGGTCGGCGAGGTCGACGTCGCCGTGCTCGTCACACGCGACGACCAGGACCTCGAGCCCGGCCATGGCCGCGCTCGCAGCGTTCGTCCCGTGCGCAGAGCTCGGCACGAGACACACGAGACGCTCGGGCTCCCCTCGGCTCTCGTGGTAACGGCGGATCGCGAGCAGGCCTGCGAGCTCGCCCTGGGAGCCGGCGTTGGGCTGGACGCACACGGCGTCGTAGCCGGAGAGGTCGGCGAGCCACGCCTCGAGCTGGCGGATCAGCTCCAGGTAGCCGGTGGCCTGCTCGTGCGGGGCGTAGGGGTGGACCTCCGTGAAGCCGGGCCAGCCGACGGCGGCCATCTCCACCGCGGCGTTCAGCTTCATCGTGCACGATCCGAGCGGGATCATCGAGCGGTCCAGCGCGACGTCTTTGTCCGCGAGCCTGCGCATGTAGCGGAGCATCGCCGTCTCGGAGCGGTAGCGGGAGAACGTCGGGTGGCCGAGGTACGAGGACGTGCGCAGCACGTCGCCGGAGAGCGGGCTCTCGGCGAGCGCGTCGAGCTCCTCGACCGTCGCCTCGACTCCGAAGACCGAGAAGAGCACCCCGAGCGTCGCGGCCGTCGTCGTCTCGTCGAGGGCGATCCCGACCGCTGCCTCGCCGACCCGACGCAGGTTGACCCGGTGCGAGGCCGCTGCAGCGAGCACGGCGTCGGTACGCGATCCGGTGCGCACGGTGACCGTGTCGAAGAAGCGCTCCGTCACCACCTCTGCTCCGCTCCGGCGCAGGCCGGCCACGAGCACCACCGCGAGACGATGGACCCGCTCTGCGATGGCCCGGAGCCCGTCCGGCCCGTGGTAGGCCGCGTAGAAGCCGGCGACGACAGCCAGGAGCGCCTGGGACGTGCAGATGTTGCTCGTCGCACGCTCACGCCGGATGTGCTGCTCCCGGGTCTGGAGGGCGAGCCTCAGGGCGGGGTGCCCGTCAGCGTCGACCGACACCCCGACGATCCGCCCGGGCAGGAGGCGGCGGAGCGACGGCCGCGTCGCTATGTACGCGGCATGCGGGCCACCGAACCAGAGCGGCACCCCGAAGCGCTGCGCCGTCCCGACGGCGACGTCCGCGCCGAGCTCGCCCGGCGGGCGCAGGAGAGCGAGGGAGAGGAGGTCCGCTGCGACGACGACGAGCGCACCTCGCCCGTGCGCCCGCTCGCACAGCGGCCCGAGGTCGCGGACCTCGCCTGCGGTCGACGGGTGCTGCACGAGCACCCCGACCACCTCGGTCCCGTCCAGGTCGGGTCCGTCCAGGTAGCTCCACGGGTCGCCGACGACGACGCGCGTCCCGCGGGCCCCGGCGCGTGTCCGCACCACCTCGATCGTCTGAGGATGGCACCCTGCGTCGACGAGGTACACGCCGTCGCGGCGGGCGGCGGCGTGGCACATCGACAGCGCCTCGGCAGCGGCGGTGGCCTCGTCGAGGAGCGACGCGTTCGCGACCTCGAGGGCCGTGAGGTCGGCCACGACGGTCTGGAAGTTGAGCAGCGCCTCCAGCCGCCCCTGGCTGATCTCCGGCTGGTAGGGCGTGTACGCCGTGTACCACGCAGGGTTCTCGAGGACGTTGCGCTGGACGACCTGCGGCGTGACGGACGCGTGGTAGCCCATGCCGACGAGAGACGTCCACCGCTCGTTTCGGTCCGCGAGCTCCGCGAGCTCCGCGAGCACGGCAGGCTCGTCCGCCGGCGCCGGGAGAGCGAACGGGCGCCTCGTGCGCATCCCCGGCGGGACGGCCCGCTCGAGCAGCTCGGCCGGGCTCGAGACCCCGAGCACGGCGCACATTGCCGCCTGGTCAGCCGCACTCGTCCCCACGTGTCGTCGCTGGAACGAGCCGGTCGCACCGAGCTCGGCGAGGCGTCGCAGAGTCATCTCCCCCACGAACCTAGCGCCGCGCCCGCGTCGCCTTCGTCCCGACCACGACGGCCGCCTCGTTGACGACCGGCACGGCGCGGACCTCGACGAGACCCGCCGACCGGAACATCTCCACCCATCGGTCCATCGACACCGGCCGCTCCTGCACCCGGAACAAGAACCGGCCCGCGTTCTTGGCGATCCGCCACCAGCCACCGGGGCCCTTCCGGAGCATGAGCAGCACCTTCGAGGCGATGATCTCCCGGTCTCGCGCGTCGCCACCCCGCCCGAACATCATGTCCCCGACGACGAGCCTTCCCCCCGGTCGGAGCCACCCGGCCGCCTGCCGGACCGCTGCCGCCTTGTCCTCGTCGCGTAGGTGGTGGAGCACGTAGTTCGACACGACGAGGTCCACCGACTCGGCCTCGAGGTCGAGGTGCTCGATCGGCACCGCGCGGCCCTCGACGTTGGCGATCCCCGCCGCGCGGGCGTTCTGCTCGAGGAGGCCGATCATCGCCGGGCTCACGTCGACAGCGACGACGGAGGCGACCACGGGCGCGATCCTCAGTGCCAGCTGCCCGGAGCCGCAGCCGAGGTCGACGACTCGCTCGCCCGCGGCGGGCGCGCCCTCGGCCACGACCCGCTCGACGACCTTGACGAGGCCTGGACTATCCCCGGCGTGATGGTCCCACGAGCTCGCGTTGCGGTCCCAGAACCTCCTCTGCCGGGCGATGTTCACGCGCGCGGTGCCGTGCGGCGCCGCGGGAGTGTCGTTGGGTCGCGACGTCACGTACGTGCGGTCCTTCCTTGTGGTCTTGTGCCTGGGGTCGTCGAGCACCTGGGGTCGGTCGGGCCCGGAG
>JAJYGM010000119.1 GCA_021785095.1 Actinomycetes bacterium | reverse complement strand
ACGAACCTGCCGATCGGTTTCTTCGTGGGGGCGACCGGCGCGGTCTGGTACCTCGCCGGCCACGTCCGGACGGCGTGGGCCGGGCATGCACGACACCCGGAACCGGCTCGGGCTCGAAGAGCCGCCAGAACCCCTCGGGGTTGACTCCGGCCGCCGCCGTTGCTTTGCTCACGCGCGAGCCGGGTCAACAGGCAGCGAGCACAGCGAAAGGCGATTCGGATGGCGAGCAGGCTGACCGAGGTGATCATCGACTGCCGCGACCTCACCGGCATGGTCGCGTTCTGGAGCACGGCGCTCGGTTACGAGCCCGCCCACAGCGGCGACGGCTGGGTCGCGCTCGTGCCACCCGGTCCCGAGGTGAGCGACGATGCGTGGAGGTCGGTGCCGCAGCCTCCTGCCGTTGCCCTCGTCGTCGTGCCGGAACCGAAACAGGTGAAGAACCGGGTGCACATCGACCTCACCCCCGTCGACCGGACTCAGGCCGAGGAGGTCGAGCGACTCGAGGGCATCGGCGCCCGTCGCGCCGACATCGGTCAGCACGACACGCCGTGGGTGGTCATGGCCGATCCGGAGGGAAACGAATTCTGCGTCATGGCCGAGCTCGACCGCGACGAGGCTGCACCGTCCGGAAGCTGACCGGGGTTCGCGTCGCAATCCGCTCGCCCGCAGCATCGATCGAGTGGTACACCACACGTCGAAGGAGATGAACTTTGGTCGAGGAGGATCCGTACGTGCGGGCAGGTCTCGTCACGCGATGGAGGATTTGGGAGTGGACGGTGGTCATCGGCGGTGACTGAGTGACCGAGCTCTTCGTGCTCCCGCTCGGCGACTGCTGCTGCAACTACGAGGTGGTGGCGCCCGGCGTCCGGGACGGCCATCGCATCCACATCCCGGTGAGCGGCTACCTGATCAAGCTCGACGACGACAGCCTCGTCCTCGTCGACACGGGCATGAGCCGGCTCCACATCTCCGACCCCGAGCTCACCTGGCGCGGCACGCCGGCAGAGAACGCCCTCATCCCGACGATGCGGCCAGAGGACAGCCTTCTCTTCAGGCTCGCACAGCTCGAGGTGGCGCCCCAGGACATCGATTACGTCGTCAACACGCACCTGCACTTCGACCACGCCGGCAACAACGACCTGCTCGGCGCCGCCACCTTCTTCGTCCAGCGCGAGCAGTACGAGCAGGCGAAGGACAACCCGAGCTTCCCCAACCAGTACTGGAACCTCCCTGTCCTCAGCTACGAGCTCCTCGACGGGAGGGCGCGGCTCTTCGACGCCCTCGACATCCTCCCCACCCCCGGTCACTGCGAGGGGCACCAGTCCGTCGCTCTCGATCTTCCCGAGACGGGGTCCGTCGTCATCTGCGGCGATGCCGTCTACTGCCAGGACAACTACGAGCACGACGCATGGGACGGCCAGGCCGACCCCGAGCGCGCGCGGGAGAGCGCGCTGATGCTGCAGTCCGTCGCGGACGAGCGTGAGGCGATGATGATCTACGGCCACGACGTCGAGCAGCGGCGAACGTTGCGGTTGGCGCCCTCAGGCTCTTACAGATAAGGCCCTGCGGCTCCTTACAGATAGGCCCTGCGGCCCGTCGCTCAGCGGCCGAGGTGCCGAGGATTCGCCACTGCTAGCTTGTCGCGCACGACCGATGCAAGAGCCGCCCAGCCCGGCGGCTCGCCTGCTCCGCCCGCACCTGACGCCGCCGCCCTCGCTGCTTGCGCTGCACCTGAGGCGAGCTCGCGGTCCACGATCGCGAGGGCATTGGCCGCCACCCGCGCGTGGAACGACAGCTGCCCGCCGGTCGACGGCATCACCTGGTCCGTGAGGAACTCCTGCACCGCCTCCAGCAGCTCCCGGGCCGTGGGTCGCCCGTGCAACCCGGGGACATCTGGTGCCTCGTCGTCCCGCACGTCGTCGCGCGCCCTCGCCCACTCGTCGGGAGCCAGCAACTCGAGGAGGTCCCACTCCTGCTCGGCGACCCGCCGGCCGATCGCCGCGAGCTCGACGGAGCGAAAGGCACCGGACAGGTGGGTGGCCGCCTGCCCCATGCAGATGATCCCCCACTTGAGCGTGCCGAGCACGAGCCACCAGTGGAAGGCGTCCCGATCGACGGCCGAGCCGGACACCGACGAGTAGGCCTCGAACAGGTCTTCGACCGAGCCCACGCCGGCGACCGGCATCGCCTCCCCGAAGCGCCACGCCTTCGTGCACAACCACGCCAGGTCCTCGAGCGCGTCGCCGAGATGGACGAGCTCCCAATCGATCACCGCGCGCAGGCCGTCGGGACCGACGATGAGGTTCCCGAGGCGCAGGTCACCGTGCACGATCGCCGGCTGCGACGGTGGAGGCGGCCGGTTCGCGGCCAGCCACTCGTAGGCAGTCTCGAAGGTCAAGCTGCGGTCGCCGACGAGCTGGTAGGCCATCCAGTACGACTCGAGCTGGTCGTCGGCGGCGAGGCCGCGAACCTCGCCGGGATCGATCGAGTGCAGCCCGCCGAGGAACGCGCCGATCTGCCGGGTCAGCACGGACCGCGCCTCCCTGAACTCCGGGTCGCGGAGGATGCGCCTCGCGATCGTCTCCCCTGGGACCCGTGCCATCACAAGGCCGGCTGTCCCGAGGAGCTCTCCGTCGTCCTCGGCGAGCACGGCCGGCACGGAGAGGCCGGCTCGGTGCGCCGCCCGGATCGCGCTCGCCTCACGTGCCATCGAGCCGGGAGCGCCGGGCCGTCCCGGCGGGTCACGACGCAGGACGAGCTCCCGGTCTCCGGCGGAGAACGACCATGTCTCCCGCGAGGCGCCACCCGAGAGCCGCTCGAGGTTCGAGATGGCCGCGTCGCCGAGGACCGGCTCCAGCGTCGCGGCGATCTGCTCAGATAGCGACGCGGGTTCCGACAGGCGCTTCATCCGACTCGTCCGGGTGCATGCAGTCGTCCTCGGGGTCCCTCCCGGTCCGCACCATGCTCAGGAGTGGGCCCTCAGGCCATCGAGCACGAGGGGGATCAGCCGGTCGGCCTGCTCGGGAGTGAGCGTGGCGCTGATGCACATGGGGCTCACGAGCTGCATCAGGTCCTCCCCGCTGATGTCGCGGCGGGCGACCCCTGCCGCCTGGGCGCGGCGCAGGACGGCATCGCAAGCCGCGACGACGCGGTCGCGCGACACGAGCTTCAGGTCCGGGTTCTTGTCGAAGGCCTCGTGCAGCTCGTTGAGGAGCGTCCGCTTGGTTCGCGAGTAGTCCACGTAGGCATGGAGCCATCGCGCGAGGGCGTCCCAAGGATCGAGCCCGGCGTCGCGCTCTGCCGTGCTCACGAGGACCTCGACGTCGTCGCGGAAGAGCGCCTCGACCACGTCGACCCTCTTCGGGAAGTGGCGGTAGAGCGTTCCCACCCCGACACCTGCCTGCCTGGCGATGGCCTCCATGGAGGCGCCACCGCCCTGGTCGGCGAAAACCTTGCGCGCCGCCTCGAGCAAGCGCTCGTAGTTGCGCCGCGCGTCGGCTCGCATCGGTCGTGTCGACTCCTCCGAGCTCTCGTGCCCGTCCCCCTCCGTCGTCATCTTCTTCCGTCCGGCCATCACCGGAACCTCCACAGGTCTGCCGCGCGCCCTACCGCTTGCAAAACGGAGGCACCCTCCGTATACTAACCGGAGGAAGCTTCCGCTTAGTTCAGGATACCAGCGGAAAGGTCGTTGTCAATGGCTCAACCAGCCAACTCTCTGCCGCGTCGCGCCCCGATGCGCGATCTCGGCGCCCTACCACGCCGGAACCAGTCACTCGTGCTCGCCGTCATCCTGTCGGCGCAGCTCATGGTGGTGCTCGATGCCACGATCGTGAACGTCGCGCTGCCTCACATCCAGAGGAGTCTCTCCTTCTCGAGCTCTTCGCTCTCGTGGGTTCTCAACGCCTACGTGCTCAGCTTCGGCGGTCTACTGCTGCTCGGTGCGCGGTCGGGGGACCTCTCGGGACGGCGGCGCACGTTTCTGGCCGGGATCGGCCTGTTCACGTTGAGCTCGTTCGCGGGCGGGCTCGCCACCTCGGCGTGGATGCTGCTCGCCGCCCGGGCCGTGCAAGGCGTCGGCGCCGCGCTCGCCGCTCCTGCGGCGTTGGCGCTCCTCACCGGCATCTTCCCCGAGGGCGCTGCCCGCGTGCGCGCCATCGCGCTCTACACGACGGTGTCCGCGGCCGGTGGGGCGACCGGCCTCGTCGCCGGCGGGTTGCTCACGCAGTGGGCGTCCTGGCGGTGGGTGATGTTCGTGAACGTGCCGATCGGGATCGCCGTCGTCGTCCTCGGCGCCGCCTGCCTCGCCGAGACTGAGCGACGCTCGGGTCGCTTCGACCTGGCCGGTGCCCTCACGTCGACGGCCGGCATGGGTGCCGTCGTCCTCGGTCTCGTGGAGGCCGGCTCGGCCGGCTGGCACGCGCCGCTCACGATCGCGCCCCTCGTCACCGGAGTCGGCCTGCTCGTCGCGTTCGTGGCGATCGAGCGCACGGCGGCGGAGCCGGTGCTGCCGCTGCGCATCCTCGCCGACCGGACCCGTTCCGGCGCCAACCTCGCCCGCGGCCTCGGCTACGCGGGCATGTACGGGATGGTCTTCTTCCTGACGCAGTTCCTCCAGGACGTCCAGGGGCATTCGGCGTTGGTGACCGGGATCGGTTTCCTGCCGACGCCGCTGTTGGTCTTCGTGTCCTCACAGATCACGAGCCGCGTGCTCGTCAACCGCCTGCCGGCGAAGGTGCTGATGCTGGTCGGATCGGCCATCTCGGCATCGGGACTCCTCCTTGCCACGCAGCTGCACGTCACGACGCCGTACCCACAGCTGTTCGCCTCGCTCGTGCTTATCGGTGTCGGTATGGGCATCTCGTTCGTCAGCCTGACGGCGGCGGGGCTCGCCGGTGTCGATCCTCGTGACG
>JAJYGM010000790.1 GCA_021785095.1 Actinomycetes bacterium | reverse complement strand
CCCCAGGGCAGCCGCTGCCGCGAGATCTGGAGCAGCGAGACAAGGCGCGACGCCTGGCGGATGGGCTCATCCCGGGATCGCCGGAGGAGCGGTTCTACCGGTCCCTTGAAAGGGCGGCTGAGGAGCAGATGCAGTGGCGGGCAGATCATGACGCCAAGCTTCTCGATGGTCGCGAGTGGTGACTCGATCGAGACGGGGGTGGGATCCCGCGCGCCCGTCGGGTGCCTTCTTCTTCTTACGCCTCCCACAGAGGCTCGTCTTGCATGGCAGCGTCGGAAACAGAATCGAAACGCATCGAGGCCCGCCGCCGATACGCCCGCGAGTGAAGTCGCCGACAACAACCCGGGAGGATCTCTCGCTGCCCTCACCGCCCTAGCCGAATCAAATGAGGTCCGAGTTCTATCCAGAGCACTACGACACCTCCATCATTTCGACAGTAGTGCCATCCGGACTCGGGTGGTCGAGTACTTGCCCGCCAGCAGATAACCCCGGAGGACAACCGCCGGGTGAATGGTTCACACCGCCAAGCTCATTGACTGGCGTAACCGCTGGTCGCCGGCGTCGCGGCCTATCCGCTGAGCCTCTTAGAGGTCGAGCTCGCCGCGCAGCACGGCGAGTGGGACGAGCTGCCCATCGCGCACCACACCCCAGAATGCCCAGCCGTTGGCTGCACCGCCATCGCGCACCGCTGATGCGGCGGCAGAGGGCGTGGCGTGGTCGATGCCCTGGTAGTTGATGGAGCCCGGCACCTTGATGGTGCCCTCGGCCGGCCACTGGCCGTTGAGGCTGACCACCCGCTCCCCATCGGTGAGGAGTGAAGCAGCGATGAGGTCAGCGAGCGTGACGCTCGATGTCTTGGACTTGGCGCGTGGCCGGCGCTCGATGGACGCGAGCTCGGACTCCTCGGCGGTCTCGTAGCCGAGCAGGCGGAGCGCCTGGGTCACTCCCCGGGCGATGGCCCAGAGACTGGCCTGGTCCCACGGGGCGATGGTGTCGTCGCCAGGGTTCTGTCGGTTCGAGGGCTGCGCGTAGTACGAGGCCGTCAGCAGGCTGTGGACCTGTCCTTCGAGCCAGCCGATCTCGGCGGTGTGGAAGGGCTCACGCTGGTTGGACATGATGAGCAGCGCCCGTGCCCAGCTGTCCTTCTCCTTGGTGTGGCGCCCGACGCGTGTCTTGATGGCGCCGGCCTTGCCGACGTAGACGCCCCAGGTGCCGTCGGCGGCAACGGGGTCGAGGAGGAGGTAGATGCCCGAGGTGTCCCACTGCTCGTCGAGCCGTGACACGAACTCGCGGCTGACGAAGGCGAGGCGCAGGGCGTGGTTGCGGTCGATGAACTCGATGGCTTCACCGGGAGCGTCTGGCACCAGCACGGTGAAGGGGTAGATCTCGGGCTGCATCTACGCCTTGCCCGCTCGCAGCTCTGCCAAGGTCCCGGCCGGCTTGCCGCCCCGCAGCAGGGTCCAGTAGGCCCAGCCGTCAGCCACCCCGTCACCGCTGGCCGCGATGGCGGCGAGGTCGGGACTCTCGTGACGCACGCCATCAACCAGCAGGCCGTAGTCCTCGCTGACGAAGGCGGTGACGGGGTTGATGGGGTCCGAGTTGGTGAGCTGGTCGCCCGGGGTCAACACCGCCTTCTCGATGAGCTCAGCGAAGCGCTCATCGCGCCTGACGTTCCAGCCGCCACGGGTCTGCGCCTCGACGGGCTTGGTGTAGCTGAGGCTCGGCTCCTCGAACTGTCGGAACTTCCAGACGGCGTCGTTCATCTTCGACGCGTTGAAGGCTCCGGCGTTGACCAGACGCTCGAAGTCCTTGAGCGAGAGCGTGGTCACCTTCTCGAAGAGCTTGGGCTCGACCTGGGTGATGATGTCGTAGACCGTCTTCTCGCGGTCATCGGTCAGGTACATGAAGGCCGGGATGCGCGTGAGGAAGCGCTGGAGCTTCTTCTTGATGCCTTCGCGCTTCTTCTTGGCCTCGTCCTCCTGCTTCTTCTCCTTCGGGGTGAGCTTCTCCTTGGCGAGCTTCTTCGGCTTGAGCTCCTTGTTCGACGAGATGAGGGCCGAGAGGTCGTCGGAGATGTTGCGGAACATCTCGATCTTCTCCAAGCTCTCGACCAGCTTGTCGTCGGCCAGGATGGCCTCCATCGCCTTGAGGTCGAGCGTGATGAGCTCGGGCGAGTTCCAGCGCCGCGCCAGCATCGAGGAGCTGATGCCCTTGGTCAGGTAGTCGATGACGTCGCCGGCACTCAGCGTGCTCATGGTTGAGCCATCGAAGGCCAGCACGGGCAGGAACTCCATGAACTCGGCGAGGGCCGCCTCCTCGTCGGTGTCAGCAGCGGTGGTAGGCCGCAGCTTGGTGGCGTACTCGACGATGAGCCGCAGCGCGCGGTTCGGGGAGAAGTCGAGCACATAGCAGTGTTCCTTGACCACGACCTCGTCTTCGCCGCCGACTGCGGTGTTGACCTGCTTGTAGGACCAGGGGCTCTGGACCCGGAAGGCGGCCTGGAAGTAGGTCTCGGGGGACTTGAGCTCTCTCAGCATGAAGATCCCAGCCCAGGCTGGCACCGTGACGCCGGTCATGAGCTTGCCGCACGACAGCGTGATGGACTTCGCGTCCTGGGGGACGTTGGTGATGGCCTCTTCGACCGGGCCGAGGGCCTCTTGACCCATACCGGCCTCGTTGCCAGCGGCCACCACGATCGTGTAGTCCCGGAAGAACTTGTTGTGCGACTGACCGAGCAGGTCCTTCATCGCGACACAGGCGTCCACGCCGGGGAGGTACCAGACGGTGTGCTGCAGGGCGGTGAGCAAGTTGACGTCGGCGAAGGGCATGGGCGGGCGGTTGGTGGAGGACACAGCAGCCCACAGGTCCGAGAGGTCCTGGCCACGCAGCAGGTCCAGCCACTTCTGGACCTCGTTCTCGTGGGTGAAGGTCGGCTTGCCGCCATCCTTCGTCGTCCTGAAGAACTCCGTCAATGAGAACTCGGAGAGGTTGTTGAGCGCGACCTCCTTGAGCTTTTCGGGCATCTCGTAGGCCAGCAGGTGCATCTGGGGCAGCGATGCGTATGGGTTGGGGCCGGCCTCGTCCCAGTCCTTCTTGGCGCGCTGCTCGTCGGAGTAGGTCCAGTTGTAGACCTGGTCCTCCAAGAACTCGCCCTCGGTCAGCGCGCGGAAGGGCGTGCCCGAGAGGTAGAGGTAGTTGTCGACCTTGAGCCGCTGCTTGGCGAGAGCCGCCTCGATGCCCTCGACGAAGCCGTCGTCGAGGTCGGGGGTGTCGGCCTCCTTGGCCTCGGACTTGTCGCCCTCGGTCTTCTCGCCGGTGACCTCGTCGACCTCGCCGACGTAGATCGAGCGCGCGGCGTCGCGCCAGGCGCCGAAGTGGTACTCGTCGACGACCACTGCGTCCCAGTCGACCTTGTAGAGGTCGCGGTTCTTGACCTTGGCTGTGCCGTCGTCGTCCTTACCAAGAACGTCTTGGAAGGAGGCGAACCAGACCAGCGGGCTCTTGTCCTTGATGTCGGCAGCGCCGTCGTCCTTGCCGTGGAAGCGCCAGCCGGCGAAGTCCTTGTGAGAGAGGTCCTCGCGCCAGGCCTGCTCGACGGCGGGCTTGTAGGTGAGCACCAGCACGCGCGTCCAGCCCATCTCCTTGGCCAGCTGGTAGGTGGCGAAGGTCTTGCCGAAGCGCATCTTGGCGTTCCAGAGGTAGTCAGGTGCCTGGCCGCTTTTGGCCTTGGCGTGGGTGCGCAGGTAGTGCGCGGTCTCCTTGACGGACAGCGCCTGCTCGGGCCGCATGGGGAAGTCAGAGACACGGCGGGCAGAGGGAAGGTCCTTGCCCTCGCGCACTGCCTGGATGGCGGCGGCCACCTCGTCCTTCGTCGCCTCGAACCACTCGCCAGCGAACCGATGGTAGCCAGCGCGCTCGAGGGCGGCGTGCACCTCGTGGTCGCGGAAGGCTCGACCATCCTCGGTGATGGCGGCCTCGACGAGGAGCACGTCGGGCACCGTCTCGACGGGCATCTTGATGGCGGCCAGCTGCTCACGGATGCGCACCGAGACGTCGCGCTGGGTGTCGCCGACCTTGATGAGGCCGGCGCCCTCGCGCTTGCCTTTCCACGGGGTCGAGGCGAACTGGTCGATGGTGTAGGCGTAGATCTTCGGGTGCCGCACACCGCCGGCCAGCGTGACGGTCATGCGGGCATCTCCTTGATGACTGACTTGATGAAGTCCTGCTGCTTGGCATCGATACCAAACTTGACAAACAACGCGGCGTCGGTCTGTGGCTTCTTGAAGTCGACCATAGGCACAAATGCGAAGCGATCGCGAGTGATGTCCTGCGATAGCGAGCGAGTAGATACGAGAAAGCGAACGAAGAAGGTCTTGACGTAGTCAAGGCAGTTGTTCGCCTCCTGTTCGGTATCGAATGCCCCGAGGACGATGTAGGACTCTGTGCACACCCAGTTGGGTGGCATGACTTGGGTCTTTGAGAGAACGCGCCGTCGGCCTTCCTTGTCAGGCTGACCACCGTGGTCGTGAGAAGCCTTTGAGGTGATCACCTTCCACTTCGACAGCATGTCTTTGCCTGCGGTGACCTTGTCGCTCCGGATGAGCCCTTCGCCACCGGAAGAGAGCAAGTGCACTTTGCCCTGGCCGGTAGGACGCTCACTGGTTGGGATCCCGAAAGGACGAACGCCGGAGATGATAGAAGTCATCGACTCCAGCCCCTGTGCGGTCACCTTTCTGACGATCTCAGCAGCCGGGTCCATCCGTACGAAGACATCGAACTCGTTGAGTGGTCTCGTTGACTGCCATGTCTTGCCAGACCACCGGTTCTCCACGACGCACGGGCCGTGTGAGCCCTTCTCCCACATGAAGTAGCAAACCCCTCCTGCGATGTCCACGCCCGGAAAGCACTCTCGAGCATCGAGGTAGTCAACGATGTACCTGATTTGATCGTCTTCGAGCATCTCAGTACGGAACCCATCGAGGCCCATGCCACCTGCGAACCAGCGCGAAGGGATGATCCAGGCCATGTACTTGGGATTCAACTCCTTCGCTTGCTGGATGAACTTCTGGTAGATGGGGAGGGCCTGCCGACCAGATCCTCCGGTGTCCATCTGATACGGCGGATTTCCGATGATGACGTCAAACTGCATGTCCATCTCCTGCCTAAGTAGGTGGCGGCCTTCTCCGTGGATGAGGGCGTAGGCCTTGTTGTCGCGTCCAGCGGATTCCAGTTGGTCCTGCAAGCCCCCGCACTCGGAACAGGTTCCCTTGGGGGTGAAACTGTGCTTTACGAGCTTCTGCCAGACGTTGCCGTCGGGGTCCGCGAAGCGCACCGTTGAGAACTCACCCGACGCGTCCTTCGAGCAGTAGAGGGAGCGGCGCGACATCATGCCGGTGATCTCCTCGGTGGCGATGGCGAAGACCATCTCTCTAAGGATGTGTTCGAGGCGCGCGGTCTCGTCGGGGATGGCCTGGGCCAGGCCGACCATGAGGCGCTTGGTGATCTCGCGTGGGAACACGCCGGTCTTGGCGCCGGGGTCCAGCCAACGCAGACTCGGGTCAGACCACACCTCGTCGGGCAGCAGGTCGAGCACAGCGTTCACCACCTTCGGCGGGGTGAACACCGCATCGTTGGAGAGGTCGGCGATGACCTCCAAGATGTCGGGCTGGTTAGCCACCAGGTAGTCGGCGCTCATCGTCCCCTCCCAGTTCCGTTGCGGGCGGGGCCGCAGAGCTTCGGTGCCTTGACGCGCTCAGCCTGAGCCAGGTCGGTCGCCTTGCCCTGCCAGAGAGGCTCGGGCTCGGCGGGGCCGAAGAGGGAGAGCGCCGTAGCGGTCTTGGCCTCCTCGCCGGCGAGGACGTCGCCCATCGTGGTCTTCATCAGCAAGACCGTCTGTGTGGCGGGGTCGAAGGTGTAGTCGATGAGCGGGATGGCGTCTCGCCCCGTCGGCCTGCCCGACGCGTCAAAGGGCAGCATGTTGCCGACAATGAGGTTGTGCTCGACGACCCACTCAGCCGCCCGGAGCATCAGGCTTCGCGAGTTCAGGCGCTTGGCGAGTGCCGTGGAGCTCCACTCGGAGAACATGGCCAACAGGCGGCTGCGGGCACCGAGCTCGTGGCCGGGAATGCCGCCGACGATGTTGTCGATGGAGATGTCGACGGCGTAGATGGAGGCCAGCGCCTCGAGCGCGTGGAACTGGGCAGCCTCAGCGCTATCGCCTGCCGCCAGGCGACCCGCCGCGAGGTCAGCAGCGACGCGCTCGAGCTTGCGGTCCAAGATGGCGACGAGGAAGTTGCCGTCACCGCAGGCCGGCTCCAAGAAGGTGGCCGCCGAGTGGACCTCCCACATCTCTGCGGGCAGCAGGTCGAGCATTGCCTGGACCGTGGCGTTGGGCGTGAAGACCTCGCCGAGGTCACGCACGCGCTCGTCGGACTTCACGAGGCGCTCGGTGCTGGTGTCGACTACGAAGGCCACGTCATCCTCTCTCTTGGGTCTCTTAGCCTCGCTCTTTCACGAAACTCCGGCGTTCGCGCCCCGTAGCGACACCAAAGTGCCTGTTCCGTGAGGGAAAATGAGGGTTCGAAACAACTCACAGCGTACTTGGATAGCGGGTGATCGCGCGTTCCGCGCGATCACCCGCTATCCAAGTACCGTCCCTTTAGGGCCTGGTAGGAAACTACAGAGACGTAGTTCATGTCAAGCCACATTGATCGTGTAGTTCCAATCACCATGGAACTTGTCGGGAACGAGTGGGATTGCATCGAACTCTCTCTTGGATACCTTGACACCCGTGGGGTAGATGCCGCGATCGAGGCGCGCTTGGACGGTGAGACCCGATTTGGAGGTCGTGTTGCCGATGAGGTTGACAACGACCTCGTGGCTCGTGAGTGGTCTGCCTCGCCAGTTCATCGAGATCGCGCTGAAGAGCCTGTGCTCGATCTTGTTCCATTTCGAGGTGCCCGGCGGGAAGTGACAAACGGTGATGTCGAGGCCGGTGCGCTTTGCGAGCTTTGCAAGTTCGTGCTTCCAAAGGCGAAGGCGATAGCCGTTCGACCCACCGGCGTCGGCAGTCACGAGGAGCTTGGTGGCCTTCGGGTAGGCGACAGAGCCGACTTCGTCCCACCACCGCCCGATCGAGGACACGGCAAACTGGGCGGTGTCGGCGTCGTCGCCCACGACGACGAATCCCTCGTTGGCGGCCATGTCGTAGACCCCGTAGGGGATGGCCTTGCCCTTGCCGTTGGGAAAGTCGTGGACGTCGACTCGGACGGGTTCGCCCATGGGCTCCCACTCCTTTCCCTTGTTCGCCAAGTCACCGACCACGATCTTGTGTTTGGTGTCGACCGAGATGACGGGCTGTGTGGCTTTCAGCCTGCTGCGGACGAGCTTGTCGATGTGGCGGAACTGGGCGTCACGATCGGGGTGCTGGGCGCCTTCGTTCTCCTTTGCGTTCGCCTGGAGGCTGTAGCCGAGCCCGTGGAGGAGCTCGCCTATCGTCACGTGGCTCACGGAGAACCCTTGCTCTTCGAGTTCCTCGGCGAGCTTTCGGGTGGACTTGGTCGTCCAACGCAAGGGGCACTCGGGGTCTCCGCGGCTCTCGGGCTCGACCAGGGCGTCGAGCGCGTCGGTGATCCCGGGCTGGGCAACCTCGATCGCGGGACGCCCGCCGCCGGGAGCCCGAATACGATCGGTCACCTCCACGCCTGCGTCCACCTCGCCCACCGCCTTTTGCACCGTCGAACGGCTCATCCCCGTCGCCTCTGCCACGGCCACGATGCCACCTCGCCCGAGCGCACGGGCACACGAGCCTGCCAGGATGCGACGCTGACGCTCGTCCAGATGCGGGAGCACGGTCCGGAGCAATCCTCCGAGTGACTCGTCGTCGACCACGAACTCTCGCACGGGTGTCCAGAGTACACGGCAGGCTCACACTTCGCGCGGATAGTTCTCGACCGCGCCCTTAGCTTCCTCCACCCTGGCGGACATCGAATGTGGTGAGGTGGGGACGTCCCGCCATCCACTGCTCACCCGCATACCGTCCATCCCGTCGCAGGCGCGGCATCGTCGTCGACGTCGTCTACTCCGACGAGAGTTGCGATGGTCGCCCAGCTTCGATAACGCCCGGTGCGCTCGAAGAGGCTGGCACTGCCTGAGGAACCGTTCATTGTGGACCAGTTCCAGTGACTGTCAGCTCATTTGCTGCCGTGACTCTTGTGGTCGAGGGCAAGATATTCATCGATCTCGGCCGAGTGTTCGCGTCGAATACGTCGTACGGTTTCCTGTAGTGCGGATTGCTTGCCTTCGTCGAAACCAGCTTGAATCACGTCTCGCACGCTGATCTCATCTCCAAGTGCGGGCACTGACTGAAAGAGAGCATTTAGGGTGTCGATAGCGCGTACTGCTGCCTCCGCTTGCAATACCTGGGACGCAATTTCATTCATGCCGTTATGAAGTTCCGGTGTTCTTAAGCTGAGCCAGAGGAGAAAGAAACGGCGTTGCCCGTTTGGTCCTTCGGCGAACTCGTCCAGCACCACGCTGACCAACCCCATGCCGTAAGCCCACCGCTCGAAACCCATGTTGATGATCTTGCTCATCGCGCTAACGACCTTCAGGAATGCCTTCGCCGCGTCGCGTGCGGTACCCAGCTCGCTGTCGTCGATCTGAAGGCCCTTATCGATACGATCTGGCCCAAATAGTTGACCGATCGCGATGAAGTCAGATCGCGCATCGCTTGCAAGCCATGGCTCTCCAGTTGGGAGAAGATCACTTCTCCCCCTATCGAAACCGAGCCCGTGGTCGAGCTGAGATACGGAACTGTCGTTGAGACGATCTGCTTGCCCGAGGGCAAGCAGCATCATCGATTCAAGAAACGCACCGAAGTCGTCGGTTCCAACGCGGCGTCGCGCTCGCCGGAGGGATCGCGAGGGGATATTGGCATTGTTGGCATCGTCGAGAAACTCCCTGAATTCCTCGCGAATTCCATCATCTCCAACAATCTTGCCAAAGTCGGCTCGTAATGACCTCGACACAGCTTCAAGCTGATCGCGAATGATGTGGGCAGGGATCGTGTCGCCGTCCCACCAGAGCGCCCATGCGACATCGCGAAGGGAACGGTACTGATTCAGGATGCGACAAATGTCCATAACCCGTCTGGTCGTGCCGTCCGGATAATAGGTTTCGGTCCCTCGACCTCGTCCGCGCCCCTGTTGTCGCGGCGGACCGATGAGTTCCGCGCGGTACCACCGTCGGAGCTGCGACGACGTGAGTTCGAATCCCGCTTCGCGGGCTTCCGTTTGGATTTCCTCGAACCGTTCCTCTCCGTTCATGGGAGCCATTTTACAGGCGGTCGTGAGATGGTCCAGGAGCGTCATCACGCCGAAGGTGTAGGTAGGAACGTGCCAGGTCACAGTGGCGTGGCACGGCTATACAGCCGTTGTGAGCGAAAGGAGGTGGAACATGGACCCGAAGATTACAGTGGCGATCGTTGTCCTCGTGGCCGCGCTGGCATGGATCAGCTATGCGGCCCATCCGACGGCGCGTCGCCTGCGCCAGGCGATTATTGATACCGCCGAGGCGCTCGTGGCCTGAGCCACTCGAAAGAGGTGGATGGCGGCCAGCACGTCGCCGGCCCCATCCACCTTGTTTCGATCTATATAGGGTGCGACGGCGTGGGCGAACTAGCTCCTCCCTAAGGCGCGATTCGGGTCACATCGCTATACGAGAGGCCCCTCGCGCGAGACTTCTCCTGGCGCTAGAGCTAGGAACTTCGCCTATCTGCGGAGTCCGTTCACGTTGCTCGACGAATGATATTCGCCTCGCCCCCCGCCTCGACCCTGCGAGGCGCTCCCGACCTTCGCGGACGAGGAAGCGCAGAGAGCGCCGGTTTCGGCGCAGCGTCGAGATCTGCTCTGCCATTCGATCAGCTGCGGCATTGTGGTGCTCTTGGCGCGCGACGAGACGGGCGAGAGTGCGTTCGCCAGCGGTGATCGTGCCGGTGAGGCGCTCGGCCTCGGGTGTGACCGCTTCCGTCCAGCGCTGCTTCGCCGTATCCACTTCTTCCTGGCAGGCGGGAAGGCCTCGTGCGGCCGCCTTCCGATCGCGGCGACTCGTTGAAGTCGTCACCGCCTTTGCAGCCTTATCACGCTGAGCCAGTGCCCAGCGCAGGTCTTCTAAAGCGGTGGCGGCTTCCGTGCGTGCGTAGACGCCGCGGCCAGCTTTCAGGTCGTCGAGGTCTCGGCGGTAGCGGACGATGATCTTCTCGGTCTCTGCGATCTGTGCGGTGAGATCGGCGCCCACCGCGCGCTCTGCGGCGTCCAGGGCAGCGTCGTCGGCGGCGAAGCGGATCGCAGCGGCCCGGGCCCTCTCCGGGCCATCGAAGAAGCCGTGGTCGGGATCGGGCTCTCCGAGATCGATCGCCCAGGTAGGTGCCTTCGCGCGTGACCAGTCGTCTCGGAGGTCTCCTTCTGCCTGGTCGGCATCGTCGGCTGCGACGTGGACGTGGGACTCCTCCCGTGCCCTGCTCATCGCAACGTAGGCAAGCTCTCGTCCTCCCCCGTCGAAGAACACATGGGCGCGATCAACGGTGACGCCCTGGGAGCGGTGGACCGTTGTCGCAAAGCCGTAGGAGAGGCGGTCGGCGCCGGCGTCTTGTGCTGCGAGCTCCACCCGGCGTCCGTCGTCGGCCATCAAGGTCGCGACAGCTGCTTCGGTGTCGATGTCTTCGACGGTTGCCTGCTCCGATGTCGACAGTGTTCCCTTGGGCCCTGGGGTGATTGCGACGACCCTGTCGCCTCGGCGCAGGCGCATCCCGCCGGGACAGGCAAGCTCGGGTCCCGAAAGCCGTCCGGTCGCCTCCATCCAGGACCGGGCAGCGTGGTTGAGAGCAGCGACGTTGGCCCGCCGGAAGGCGTAGAGGCCGACGCGCCTGTTCGCTGTGATGTCGCTGCCCCATGCGGCAACCGTCGCCGCGATCGTCTCGTCACGGCTCGTCGCGGCATGGATGCGGTCGGCTTGGCGGTAGAAGGAGACGGCTTCAACCACGTTTCCGCTGCGCAGCTCAGCAAGCGCGGCTCGCTCTTGTGGGTCGTGTTGCCTCCGGTTCTCGGAGAGCACGTGGACGGCGTCTCGGTGGCGCTCCACGAGGGAGGCCAGGGCTCCTCCGGGACCCACTGCGGCGAGCTGTCTGTGGTCGCCGACGACGACGAGTTTCGCTCCTGTGGCCTCTGTATGGGCTGCCAAGCGCAGAAGGTCGGCGTCGTCTGTCATGGCCGCCTCGTCGCAGATGACGACACAGCGTTCGGTGAGGGTGATCTGGTCGTGGTCGATCCGCCACAGAAGGCTCGCCAGTGTGCACGAGGAGATGTGGGCGTCACGTTCCAGGGTCTTGGCCGCCTGGCCGGCCGTGGCTGTGCCGTAGACGGCGAAGCCGGAGATCTCAAAGGCGGACCGCACGCAGTCGAGCATGGTCGTCTTGCCCGATCCTGCGACCCCGACGACGATCTCTGCTCCCCTGTTCGACGTACAGATCGCGATCGCAGCCTGGCGTTGTTCGACCGAGAGGCAGATGCCCGAGGTGGCCTCGAAGGCCGAGATGGCAGCTTCTGGCGCGACCTGGCGAGTACAGGCGGCATCTGTCCGTGCGAGCTGGCGGTCGATGGCGTCGGCGATGGCGAGCTCCCGTCCGATCACCGATGCGAGCACAAAGGGCCTCTCCCTCGCTCCTTGGACGCCGATCAGCGGCACGGTCTCCGGATCGGCGAGGACGAAGTCGCAGAAGGGTGAGAGAAGCTCCGGGTCAGCCCCGAACAGGTGCGGGGCGAGGGCGACGACGACGTGGCGGCGGGAGAAGACCTTCCGGCGGGCCAGTTCCCCGTCGGCTGCGAGCACCTCGGCGTGGATCCGGCGAATCTCGGCCGGCCCGAACGACGGGCGTGGGGCTTCGGCGGCGGCATCGACCGAAGAGACGATCTGCTCGATCGGCCAGCCGGCATCTTCCAGCTCGACTCTCCAGCGGGGAAGGAGCTCCCCTTCTCCTTCGAAGCGCTTGGCCTTGCGTGTCTCCCGTGCTGCAACGGCTCGTGCTTGATAGGAGCTCTCGCCTCTGGCCCTACAGGCGGCTGTGATCTCCGCTGCCCGCTTGGAGTGGAGATCACAGACCTCTTCGGGCATCCCCTTGATCCGCCAGTGGCCGAGACGCCCCGAGGGGCCGGGGTCGGCTTCGATGGCGTAGCCGAGATCCACCGCACACTTCGCTGCGGCGAGCCTTCCCACCATGGTCGCTGCGTGCAGGTGCTCTCGCCAGAGAGCCGTATCGGCTGCCTTGAAGCCACCCCGTGCGTCTTGCATGGCGACGAGGTTGGCGACGAGGACGTGGTCGTGGGGAGCGGGGTCACCCGCCCGGGAAGTCGCATGGCGGGTGTGGCAGTAGACGAGCCCGGATGTGGGCGTCGCCTCGGCGTCCTGGCCACGCCTTCCGCCGCGCTCTTGGGTGAGTTGATCGAGGTAGGAGAGGGTGGCGTCGCGCTCTGCGTCCATGATGGCGTGCATGTCCTCTGCCCGGCCGATCACCCCCAGCTCGGCCACTGACTTGTGCGCTGCGATCACAAGCTCCATGCCCGGACGCCTCGTCGAGGAAAGGCGGGCGCCGCTGTCTGGGTGGCGGGCACCGCCTTGTCCGTAGAGGGCGTCGTAGTGAGCTTCGGCCACCGCTCCGCCGAGCCCGAGAGTGACAACACCGGAGCCTCCCCAGACAAGGGGGGTCTCCCCCCGCGAGGCGTAGTAGGAAAGGGCACGGCCGGCGTAGTCGTCGGCCCGTCCCATCACCGTGGCGCGGTGGTAGGCGACGGAGTCGGCTCCCATCATCCGCATCCACGCCATCGCCTTCACCACTTCCTCGCAAGCCCTCGGCTTGCAAACGTGTTCCTCCCTCCTTTGCTTGTACCACGGCGCTCTATCACCTGTCACGACATTCATGAGAGATGGTCGCAGACGGATAGTTATGGGCAGAGACGGTCAGATGGAAACGGACGCGTCGGAGAAGCTGCGGGGTAGGGCGAACACGACGCGCGAAGCGGGCAGAGGACGCGGTGCTGGCGGAGAAAGCGGCGGAGAGGTGCGCGCGGCGGCGACCACGTGAACGACGGCGCGCGCACGGGAGGGACAGCGGACGGGGCCTCCGCACGCGGGCTCGCCGGCGTCGGCGTGCTCCGGCAACGCCGCCCGCACTCCGCCACGAGGGCGCGCCAGCAACTCGGTCGCGCACAGCTCGGCGGGCGGGTCTGTGCCGGCCGGCCGTCGTCGGCCCTCAACGGGGCCCCATCCCTGGACGCCGTCGGCGAGCACGCCGCCGTGTGCCGGACCTCGCCCCCGGCGGGAGTCTCCACCCTCGGTACGGGGGCCGAGGATGCCCTCGGCGCCGGCTCGTCGGCGGCCGAAGGGCCGGGAACCTGTGGAAAACATGGTCCTCGACGTGCGGGGACGAAAAAACGTCGACTTCAGCAAAAAAGCCCGTGGCCAGGGAGGGCGGCGCTCGGAAGGTGCTCGGGAAGCGCCCGGAACCCCCTCGGGAAGGCTTCAGGAAGGATTCAGGAAGGTCGCCGAACCATGGGAAAGGCGAAGGATTGGGCGTGGAAGGAGCGAGGACTCCCGCGACGGCCGTGTCCGGCGACCGCCGAGCCCACGACCCGAGAGCAGGAAGGAGCCATGACATGTCGACCGACATGCTGTCGATCCCCGAGGCCGCGGAAGTCCTCGGAGTCACCCCCCGCTGGGTGCGCCGGGCGATCTTCGAGCGCCGCCTCGCTTACGTGAAGCTCGGGCACCTCGTGCGCATCGACGCGGAGGACGTGCGCGCCCTCATCGACGCCGGCCGGGTCGCCGCCCGCACCGGGGCGGGCGCGCACCGGTGAGGAGGTTGCCAGGGACGGAACAGGACGGTACCGAGCGGCTGTGCCGCCTCCGGCTGGATCGTCGGCGTGAAGCGGACGGCGGCACAGTCGTCGACCCAGTGAGGTCCACGAGGCAGCCGAGCGTGCGGTGTCGCCCCAGATCGAGGCGCTCCGACGTGGAGCTCCGAGGGATCCCGCAGCACCCGTCGGTGAGTGCAAGCACGCCTTTGGCGAGTGGCTGGGACGGTGTGCCCCGTCAGGCGGCGACGACCCGCGCCCGCCGGAGGGCTTCGAGGAGCTCCGTCGCATCGCCGACAAGCTCCATGACGACCTTGCGCCCGCCGGGCCGGTCGAGGAGATCGGTCACCCTCGCGACGACGGGGTCGTCCTCGTCGCCGGTCACGACCAGGTGGCCGATGGCGATCGCGTCGGGATGGCTGGCCTCGTCCAGGAACGCCCAGAGGCGGCCTTCGGTATCGCGGCCCTGGACGTCGCAAGGGATGTCAAGTTCGACGGTCACGGTCGCCTCCTCCCTTGTACGGGTTACGTCTCTCGTCCTCAGCGAGCAGGTCGCTGAGCCGGGTGGCCTCCACGATAGTGAGCGCCGAGAGCACGACGTCGGCATGGGGCGCGCACCCTGTCGCCAGGACGTCGAAGCCGGCGTCGACAAGCGCGGCGACCGTGCACGTGGCGAAGCGACTGTAGGTGGCCAGCTGCCCAGCGAGGATGCGTTCGAGCGGCCAGTCGGGAAGGACCAGGTCGACGCTGACCGACGCCATGTTGTGGCCACCAAGGCTGTACTCCCGGGCTTGGCGGGCGGCATGGGCGAAGAGCTTGTCCGGCGTGATCGGCCCGCCGCGCACGACGACCGACGCGGCATCGGGCACGGCTCCGGTCTCTGTCCAGAGCTCACTCTCGACGGGGATGAGGAGCTCCGGGTCCGGCAGGGGTGCATGCAACTCGTCCACCGTTCGTCCTCAGCGCCGCGTGGAGGCCGGAGCCGCGATCCGCTCGGCGAGGACGGCGTCGATGCGCTGGTTGGCGAACTCCTCGTCGCCGGCGAGCACGCCGACGTAGGTCGAGACCAGCGTCTCGACGCTGTGGCCCATGCGTTTCGCGACGTCGCCCAAGGGAACGCCAGCGCGCAGCCAGGTTGTGGCGGCCGCATGGCGACAGTCGTAGACGCGCATGGGCTCACAGCCGCACGCCCGAAGCGCCCGCTGGAGCGTGCGCGACCAGTTGGACGCCCGCGGGCGCAGGTCGTTGCGCGTGCGGAAGAGGAGATCGTCACCCGAGAAGCCGTGCTCGTCGATCCACGCCTGGAGGATGTCGACGAGCTGGCGCGGGATCGGAACCGACCGCGGCCCGGTCTTCGGCTCGCCCGGCTCGTCGAATGCGACATCGGCCTCGACAACGTCGATGCGCCCCCACCCTGTCGCCGGGAGATCGAGAGCCTTCTCCCTCAGCATGACGACCTCGGAAGGCCGCAGTCCCGCGTAGTAGGAGACAGCAGTCATCGCGCGATAGGTCCGGCTGGCGGGCTGGTGGCTCGGCATCGCGTCGAGGACCCGAGCCATGGTCGCGGGATCGGGGAGATTGCGAATCGATGCCGATCGAGAGACGCGGGCCGCCTTGCGCTTGGCGCGGCCGCGCGGCGGAGGCGGCCACGGATCGGCGTCGATGATGCCGATCTCGGCGGCGCGCCGGATACATGCACGCGAGACCTTCCGAAACCGCGAAGCAGTCGCCGGCCCGTAGGGGGTGCCATCGTCCTGCACCACGAGACGTCGGTCGACGGTCGCCAGGATGGGACGGGACAGCTGGCCGAGCTGCAGGCACCACCTCCCCAGCCACTCCTCGGCACCAGCGTCGACGACGGAGCCACCGGGCTCGAGCCAGGACGCGAGATGGCGGCGCATCGTCGCGGGAGGAGCAGGAGCGTCAGTCGCGACGAGGAGCGGCACCAGCTTCGTGATCACCTCGACCGCCGACACCCTCGTGCGGGGCGCCCACTCTGGCCACTGCTCGGCGAGCCACCGCCGCGCCCATTCGTGCGCCCGGACCTCGTCTGGCAACGGCTGCCAGGAGACCGGCTCGCCGGTCATCTCGTCGAACGCCTCGCCGGACTGCACGGCGACGAGCAACGCCGAGCGAACTCGCTCTGCCTCGCCTTTGGTCCGGTAGGAGCGGGCGAAGGCGCGTCCGTTGACCTTCCAGCGCGCAATGAACGGCTTCTTGTGCCGCTCCCCTGTGCGTCGCTGGACATTGAGCACGGAGACGTTGGCGAGCGGGCGGCCGGTAAGAGGAAGCGTCGTCTGGGGGAGGAGCACGGGAGGAAGTCTACAGTGCCGGTGCGTCACCTAGTTTGACCTGGGCTTATGTCACGAAAGAGTCCGGCCTCCGGAGCCGGGTGCGCAGGTTCGAATCCTGCCGGGGGCGCCGGTCCTGACCAGCAGAACCAAGCAGGTCAGGGCCATCGCTGGTTGACCGCCCGAGACCCCCACAGACCCCTGTTTTCCGCTGTTTGGGGGAGGAGAGACCGGGGACGAAAGGCCCGATGCGCGCACGATCGAAAGGGCCGTGACGCCTTGGCGGCTGTGCGATCTGCCGACCGCGGAGGTCGTCGCGCGCGGCACGATGCCCGCCACAGGCCCCCATGGGACCGTGCCACTCACCTCGCTGGTCGATGCCGGGAGCCCTCGCATCTCTTGCCTCTGTTCTATATCTCTAGTACAATGGCGCACATGGAGGGCTGGCGGTGATCCGGTTTCGCCTCGACGCGAGGTCCGGCGTGCCGATCTACCGCCAGATGGTCGACCAGGTCCGCCAAGCGGTCCGCCTTGGGCTGCTCCGGCCCGGTGACCGCCTCCCCACCGTGCGCGAGGTCGTTGGCCACATCCCGGTCAACCCCAATACCGTCCATCGCGCCTATCGCGACCTCGAGGCCCAGGGGGTCGTCGAGGGAAAGACCGGCCTGGGCACCTTCGTCCTGAGATCGCTTCGGCCAGTCCCCCCCGAGGTCTCGGACGCCCTCCGGGCCGAGCTGGCATCGGCCATCGCATGGGCCTCCGCCGCGGGCCTCGACGAAGAGAGCATCGACGCGTGCTACACCGCTGCCAAGACCGACGCCTCCAACCGGACAGCCCCGGCCCGGGGAGCCGGCCAGGCCTCCACGAGAGCGCTTCAGCGCAGCCGCGCCTCGACCCAGGACAGGACGGCGGCAAGGAGGGCGGTGCCGTGACGGACGTCGTGGTCACAGAAGGGCTCTCCAAGCGCTACCGGCTCACCTGGGCTCTCCAGGACTGCACCTTGGCGCTTCCGGCCGGGCGGGTCATCGCCCTGGTGGGCCCGAACGGGGCGGGCAAGTCGACATTGCTGCGCATGGCCGCCGGCCTCGTGCGCCCGACGGCGGGGAGCATCAAGGTCTTCGGCCACGACCCCTTCGACCAGTCCGGTGCGGATGCGGCACGGGTCGGCTTCCTCGACCAGGAGCGGCCCCTCATCCACTCTTTCTCCGCGTCTGCAATGGTCTCGCTCGCCCGGCAGATGAACCCGTCATTCGACGAGGCGGCGGCGCAGCGCTACTTGGCTGAGGTCGGGATCCCCCTGGGCGCCAGGATCGCCAAGCTGTCCGTCGGCCAGCGCGCCCAGGTCGCCCTCTCCCTCGTGCTCGCGAAAGCTCCCAAGCTTCTCATCTTGGACGAGCCCCTCGACGGCCTCGATCCCCTCGCGCGCCACGAGCTCATGGTGCACCTGATGGC
The DNA here is from genome assembly GCA_021785095.1 of Actinomycetes bacterium. The sequence continues at coordinate 4,645 of JAJYGM010000790.1, read as the reverse complement.
CCACCTCGCCGAGAGGGAGGCGACGGTGCTGTTCTCCTCCCACCTCGTCTCTGAGCTCGAGGCGGTCTGTGACTACCTCGTCATCCTCTCCACCTCGCGCGTCCAGCTCGCAGGCGACATCGAGAGCCTGCTCGCAACCCACCGCATCCTCGTCGGGCCCCGCTACGCAGGAGACCCCCTCCCCGGGGTCGCCTCGGTCGTCCACGCAGAGCACAGCGAGCGCCAGTCGACGCTTGTCGTCCGAACCGACGGCGAGATCGACCTCGACGGCTTCCAGGTCGTCGCGCCGAGCCTCGACGACATCGTCCTCGCCTACCTGCGCTTCCAGCGCACGCCGGCAGCACCGGTCCACCTCTACATCTCGCCGGCCACCAACGCCAGCAGAGCCACAAGGGCCAGCAGAGCCACAAGGGAGATACATGGCTGATCTCGTCTCCACAATCGTCGCCGAGGCCCCAGGGCGCGACCCGGCACCACAGCACCGCACGCGACCTCATGGTGGGGTGCTGTCGATCCTGCGCGCGGCGTTCCGGGTCCATCGTTCCCAGGTGATCGCGCTCGCCGCCTTCGCCATGGCGGCGACGGTCTATCTGTGGCTGGCGATGGCCCACCTGCACGCGCTGGTCGACCAATACCGGGCGCTTCGGTGCGCCAGCCTCCATAACCTGGCCCCGAACGCTGCGTGCGGCCACCTCCTCACGCAGGCCCCGCTCGCGTACGACCTTGCGTGGAACATTCCCATGCCTGTCGGCTTCGCGGTGCCCGTCCTCATCGGGATCTTCGTCTTCGGTGTGCCGCTCGTGGCCCGTGAGCACCGCTCCAAGATCGCGCGCCTGTCATGGACACAGAGCCGCTCGCGCACGACGTGGCTCGTGGCGAACCTCGCCGTCGCAGCGGGCGCCGTCGCTGTGACCGCGGCGGGCCTTTCGGTGCTGGGCGCCTGGTGGCTGCGGGACCTCAACGGGTTGCTGCACAGCTCCGTCGCCTTCCAACAGCCCTACAACCGGACCACAGGCGGCACAGCAGGTCTCGGCGAGGTGCGCTTCGCGTTGGCCGGCCCCGTCCTCGTCGCCTCGACGCTCTTCGCCCTGGCGCTCGGCACCTTCCTCGGGGCACTCATCCGCCGCGTCTTCTTGGCGTCAATCGCCTCGGTCGGCTCCTATGCCGCAGTCCTCGTCGGCATCGCCCGGGGCCTGCGCCCGAACTACATGCCTCCGGCGATCAAGACCGGCTTGGCGGCGATCAAGAACGGGGTGTCAAACGTTCCAGCAGGGTCGATGTTTCTGTCGTCCGGCTGGGCAAAGCGGGGATCGACCTCACCATCTTCCGCCGCTTCCTTCTTCCGCCACATCGCACCGCTCGAGCGCAGCTGCGACACGGCCTTGGCGCACCCTGGGCTGCATCCGCCGGTCGCGAGGCATTGGACGCTGCAGCAGGTCCAGGCGCACATATTCTCGTGCATGGGCCACCACGGCCTCTCATACCTCTCCGTCTACCAGCCTCCCAGCAGATACTGGGCCTTCCAGGGGATCGAGAGCGGGATCCTCGTCTCCTTAGCCGTCGTCCTCGCTGTCGCAGCGACGATCGTCGTCCGGCGCCTGAGCGTCTGAGACACGGCCTCTCTGGGTCTCGCCCGCGGCGTCGCATTCGGCCTTCGCCGCTTCTCATCGCAAGGGCACGGCACCGCTCCGAACTCTCGATGTGACGCTCGACGGATCCCACTGTGGTGGTCCGGTCGTATACGAATTCGCATCAGGTCGGATCGCGACCCCACGTCGGTTCACACCCCGCCGGACGCGGCAAAGACATGAACTTGGCGCCACGTCACACCGCCGTCGGTCGTCTCCAGAAGCGTCGACGCGTCGCGCGCATCGGGTGTCGCCGACAGGCCGAGGACCCATCCAACCGAGGGCGAGACGAAGGACAAGCCCCCTCCGGGGGCCGGCAAGTGGAAGCCCGAGACGGAGCTGCCGGCGATGCCGGGGACTTGCGCGGGAAGGCCACCGCTTTCGGGAGGGATGTCGCGCCAGGTCGCGCCGGCGTCGGTGGACGCCATCGCGTAGAGGGGCGCGACACCGCTATAGGGCGGGTGAAGGCTGACCGAGAGGTCGGTTCCCACGACGACCGCGGCGCGCCCGCCGACGTCGACAAGGTTGACCGGCGACGAGCCGGGGCCTGCGGCGACGCCCGGCGGGGGTGTCATCTGGCGGGGAAAAGCGGGTCCTGGGCCCGACCCGGCAGTCGGGCTGTCGATGACGGGTGTCCAGGTTCGCCCAAAGTCCGTCGTCACGTAGACGGAGTAGCTCATCTGGCTCATCCCCGGGTTGCCGGTCGCCAGGAACCAGGCGACCGAAGGGTCCAAGGTGGAACAGGCAAGGATGCCGCCTGTGATCGCATAAGTTGGAGTCGGCGCGGTCGGGGTCGTGCCGTGCGCAAGGACGGTCGGCGCGGCTCCGTCGGTGGGCGAGGTGAGCTGGCTGGACCAGGTGGCACCACCGTCGGCGGTTGCAAGCAGGGCGTGGGGATCGGAGGAGCCCAGTGCGGGGACGCGGACGACCCAGCCGACCTCCTTCGAGGTGAAACAGATCTGACGGCCGGCCGGCCCTCCTGTGCCCGATCCGCCGTGGCCGGACGGCAGCGTCACGGCGTGCCACGTCCTTCCCCCGTTGCTCGTCCGCCAGAGCCAGGGTCCGTTCGGACCGTTTGACCCTCTGACCGCGTACTCGGTGAACGCGTACCCGTCCGAAGGATCGACGAAGTCGACTGTGACGACCGGCCCGGGAAAGCCCGCCACTTCCGCGACAAAACCCTTGCGCTGGGCCCAGCTGCGTCCGCCATCCGAGGTCGCCCAGATGGCGCCGCTCTGCTCGACCGCCCAGCCGTGGGAGGCGTCGATGAAGTCGAGCTGCGCGAAGGTGCGGTGAGCGGGATCGGCGAACTCGTGGTGCCAGCTGTACCCGCCGTCGGTTGAGCCGGCGATGCCGTCAGGCCCTGCCACCCACCCGTGGGAGCTGTTGACGAAGTCGACGACCTCCGGTGCGAGGTCGTGAGAACCCGGCTGCGCCGTCCCGCTTGTCGACGGGCCGTCGTAAGGAGGAGAGGTGGTCGGCGTATGGGCAAGCCCGCCGCCGCTTCCCCCGCAGCCTGCGAGGACAAGCGCAGCTGCGGTCACCCAGGCAAGTGCTGCCAAGCGCGCTACGAAACCCGTTGCTCTCATCGCTCCCTCCCGCACCAGGAAACCAGCGCCCGGCTGTAGGCCAGCGCCAAGAAGAAGCGTACTGCAACGGGCTCGACAGGGGCCGGTCCAAGCGCTCACTCCATCGCTGCGACCCGGAGTGCCGTGCGGCCTCCCCGTGTGGGTCCTGATCGGCGAGGGTCACCGCTGGCTCACCGATCCCGGCCGCAAGGACCTCGGCTACGTTCTGGCGGGTGAGCCTGAGGCACACCCCGACGGAGGAAGAGGCCCTTCAGGCCGTCGACCGTCTTCTGGCGGCGATCGAGGCCGGCGCGAACGTCTTCGACGCCGTGTTTGAGATCCGCGCCCTCCATCCGGAGAACAACACCTTCCCGGCGAGGTCTTCGTGCGCCTGGCCGCCCAAGCCCTGGCCGAAGGTGAGGTCAGATGCGAGTGCCCGCTCTCCGAAGAGGGGCTGCTCCATGCCTACCTCCCCGAAAGCGAGTTCAAGGGAAGGGAGAACCACAAGATCCGCTATGCCCTGCTGGCCGGCGCCGCGTCCTACGCCGACGTCGAGGTTGACCTGCTCGACGAGGTCGTGCACTGGGTGAGCGACGACTTCTGGTCCTATGCAGCCCTCGCTGCCGTGGTCTGGATCCGGGCGGTGGCCGACCAGCGAGGGATCCCTCTGGCCGAGCTGGTCGATCGACTCCGGTTGAAGGCGGGGATGGCGTAGCTGTCATCGCCCTCCGACCCGATGTGGCGATGCATGTCGACGGTCTCGAAAGGCGTCGAGAACGTTATGGCTGGGCCGCTCCACTTGTGAATGACCAGGTCAAGATGTTGACCGATTACGGCTGGTGGGCTCTGGTTGTGTCTAGAAGGCGCTGTTTCTAGACGTTTTCTAGACACGACATCTCGTTGCCCGAGACGATCGGATCGACGCGTTTCTGACTTCGCGATAGAGATCCCGTTTCGATCAAAAGGCCTTTCCATCTGAGTATTTGGGCGGGCTTGCGCCGCACCCCGAGCCCGGGAAGATGTGGAGGGCGCCGGCCAGCGACGTCGGGCGACCTTGGTGCTGCGAGCCCGTTCTGAGTATGACGCTGGAGTCTCGAGCACCCTGAACCTGAATCCACCGTCCCGGCGTCGGTCCCGTGAGTATCGGCGCTGGTGACCGCGGCGACATCCGACGGCGATGGATTCGGGGCCGAGTTCTGACCGAGGGGCGTGGAGGGTCAGGTCGCGGAGTTGGAGCGCCACCCGGGTGCGGCTGTCCCGGGCCGAGGTGAAGGCCACCCGCAGCGCCCGGATCGAGGTGACAAGCGAGTCCTGGGACTTTGGCGGTTCTTCGGATTTCAGCGGGGAGTGATCGTGGCGAGCAGCGACCAGTTGGGCTTGCCGGCGTAGAGCAGTGACCTCACCCGGTAGTTCCGGAACGAGGTGAACCCGAACGCCGCTCGCTTGACC
>JAJYGM010000098.1 GCA_021785095.1 Actinomycetes bacterium | reverse complement strand
CGACCGGCGCCGGCGCCGGCGCCGGCGCGTGGCTCATCGACGCTCGGGCGTGAGCGCGCCAGGATCGTCGGCGCTCGAGCCTGGGAGCGCCCGGAACCTGCGCCCGCGCACGCCGAGGCTCGGCACCCCGGTCCACGAGAACGTGCCGTCAGCTCCAACCGTGACACTCAGGCGCTCGGCGCCGACGAGGACGTCTTCGAGCTCGACGGCCCCCCAGTCAGGCGGCGACGCGGGCGAGAGCCCGAGGGTGCCTTGCGGGACGTCAGGGTCGATGCCAAGCAGCGCCGTCAGGATGCCGATCGGCGCGGCCGACGCCCAGGCCTGCGGAGAACCGGCGGCAGGGTAGGGCACGGGGCCGGGGATCTCTTCCTTGCCGAACCCGCAGAACAGCTCAGGGAGCCGCCCGGAGAAGTACGCGGCGGCCTCGACCAGGCTCGCAGCGACCCGCTGGGCGTGCGCCGTGAAGCCGTAGCGCACGAGCCCGCCGACGCACAGCGCGGTGTCGTGCGGCCACACGGAGCCGTTGTGGTAGCTCGCAGGGTTGTACGCGCCCATCGTCGTCGCGAGGGTCCGGATCCCGTAGCCGCTGAACAGCTCGGGAGAGACGAGCCGCTCTGCGACGTACGGCGCCTTGTCGGCGTCGACGGCACCGGCCCACAGTGCATGGCCCATGTTCGACGCCAGCGCGTCGATCGGCCTCTTCTCCGCGTCGAGGCCGACGGCGAACCAGCCGCGTTCGGGAAGCCAGAAGTCTTCGTTGAACCGGCGCTTAAGCGAGGACGCCCGCTCGGACCAGTAGGAAGCCGTCTCGACGTCGCCGCGATGGGCGGCGAGCTCCGCGCGCGCAACGTAGGCAGCGTAGACGTAGGCCTGCACCTCGACGAGGGCGACCGGGGGCTGCGCGCACGTCCCGTCCGCGTAGTTGACCCCGTCAGCCGAGTCCTTCCAGCCCTGGTTGCGCAGGCCACGGTCGGTGGAGCGAAGGTACTCGACGTAGCCGTCGCCGTCCTTGTCTCCGTAGTCGTCGACCCACCGGAGCGCTGCGTCCGCGGCCGGCAGGAGCTCGCCGACCGCGTCCGGGTCGGCGCCCCATCGGGCGAGCTGGCCGAGCACGATGACGAAGAGAGGCGTTGCGTCGACCGAGCCGTAGTAATGCTCCGCCCCTCCCAAGGCAAGCGACACGTCCGCGCCGAAACGCAGTTCGTGGAGGATCCTGCCTGGCTCCTCCTCGGTGAGCGGGTCGACGGAGCGGCCCTGGTGCCGGGCAAGCGCCCGGAGCGTGCCGAGCGCGAGGCCGGGGTCGAGGGACAGCGTGAGCGAGCTCGTGATGAGGGAGTCCCGGCCGAACAGCGCCATGAACCACGGCGCACCCGCCGCGACCACGTCGAGGTCGGGCTCGTCAGGGTCCGAGAGACGCAGCGCGGCGAGGTCCTCCTTGCTGCGCGCCACGGTCACCGTCAACGGCAGCGAGTCCGAGCGCAGGGTTGGGCTCGTCCGGTGCCACTCGGCGATCTCACGCGCCGGGGCGGACTGCTGGACCGGGACGTCGAGGGGGAAGCGCATGGGGAGCTCCTCGCCGTCGACGACCGCGACGACCGCGACCGACGTGCTCCACTCGCCGTGGGCCGGGATGACGACTTTGTAGGTGAGAGAGTCGGCCGCCACGACCGCGCCGGGGGCGATCACATTCACTCCTCGGTCGCTCTGCCCGTGGCGCGCCGAAGCACACCACAGGTCGGCTGCGGGGTCCACGCGCACGGCGACCGGCGCCAGATCCTCCTGGCGCCCCGCTTTCACGGCGAAGAGATCGGCGAAGTCGGCCGTCACCTCCAGGGTGAGGGTCAGGCCGGCCGGCTCTCCCCCGTAGTTGTGGAGCGACAGGTCCTCGCGCATGCCGCTCGCGACGTAGCGGCGGCGCTCGACCAGGACCGTCGCCTCGACATGGCCGTCTCGGAGCCGGCTGCGCGCCACGAAGACGCCTGCGAACGGCTGCGCCGTGTACCCGCTGAGCGGATCGAGCCGAGCGCCGTCCACGAAGAGGCGCCAGCGCGAGACGATCCGGGCGTCTCGGACGAAGACGCCCTGCGTAGAGTCGTCGATGTCCCCGCCCGGGCCGCTCACGGCGAAGGAGGTCCCGTCGACGAGGATCCGGCCGCCGCGCTCGGCCGACTCGGCGCCGAAGCCAGAATCTGCCGCGTGGCGCACGCCGGTCGTGGCATGCCACCACCTCGGCGACCTGTCCTCCTCAGCCGCCCCGGAGCTCTCTGAGACCATAATGACAGAATAGCTATCATCGGAATCTGAACTTCGGGCCCCGGCGGAGGATGCCCGTGCACGCGGTGCCGGAAAGACGTCGAGGGAAGCGAGGCGCCGACGCCCCCCTCAAGCGCCACCCCGCGCTCGAGGGTGTCGCGCACGAGCGCCACCCCGCGCTCGAGGGTGTCGCGCACGAGGGTGTCGCGCTCGAGGGTGTCGCGGCGGTGCTGGACGACGACGGCGCCCCGCTTTAGCGTCGGGCAAGTCGCGCAGCTCGTCGGGTTGCGTCCGTGGTTCCTGCGACGTCTCGACTCGATGGCGATGGTCACCCCCACACGGAGCGGGGGCGACCATCGCCGGTACAGCAGGGCCGACATTCGTCGGCTCCTCGCCGCCCGGGCGCTCATGCGCGACGGGGTGAGCGTGGCCGGGATCCGCCACGTCTTCGAGCTTGAGGAGGCGGTGGCCGAGCTGGAGGACGCGCTGCGGGCGACCCAGACACCCGGCGACGACGCACGGCAGCGGGCTCGACGCCTCCCGATCTCGTGCAACGCGGACGCGCTCGCGAGAGGAGGGCGCGCTCGGCGCGTGGGCTCCAAGCCGGACAGGAGCAGGGAGGAGATGTGAGGAGGAACGACAGGGCCGAGCATTGAGCGCGCGACGCCGACGGCCTCGTGGCACCAGGGCACCAGGTGACCTAGGTCGGCGCGGGCGAGGACAAGACAGCCGCATAGCGCTTCCACGCCGTCTTCTCCGAGCCCCCGTCGCCGCGCCTCGGCGAGCCGATGCCCGAGGTACTCCACGCCGCGATGGCGGCCGCGCTCATGGAGCAGGACGACCTCGACGTCATCCACGATCACACCCTCGCTTCACCATTGCCCGCCAGGGAGAAGGACGGTCTCCGCGTTCGTGACGGCCCACGGACCGGTCCTCGGCAAGCCCGGTGACTCCTTCGTCGCCCCCGGCGCGAGAGTGGACGCCGCCGCGATCTCGTGGGCCCAACGCCAGATCCTGCCCGAGGTCAACTGGTTCACCACCGTGCACACCGGGATCGACGTCGAGTCGTTCCCGTTTGCAGCAGGCGGCGGCTACCTCTTGTGCCTCGGCCGCTTCACCCCGGACAAGGGCGCCCACATCGCCATCGACGGCGCTGCCGCTCCGAATGGCCCGAGCGCGGGGCGAGCGGGCGGGGAGTTGCGAGCGGGCGGGGAGTTGCGAGCGGGCGGGGAGTTGCGAGCGGGCGGGGGGCGAAGGGGTCGCGCGCGCCGGGATCGTCGGGTGCTGGCCCTGACCACGTGAACGGTGGAGGCGAAGAGCGGCTCAGGGCGTGCCGGCTGCGAGCCGCGCTGCGGCGAAGCCTGGCTTGATGACGTCGTTGATGAGGCGGAGCCGCTCGTCGAAGTGCGCGAAGGCGCTCTTCATCGCGTTGAGGGTGAGCCACTCGAGATCGTGCCAGCCGTAGCCGAAGGCCTCGGCCACGTCGTGCAGCTCGGAGGACACGGTCACGCCGCTCATGAGGCGGTTGTCGGTGTTCACGGTCACACGGAAGTACAGCGAGCGCAACAGCCCGATCGGATGCTCCGAGAGCGTCGCCGCAGCGCCGGTCTGCACGTTGGACGTCGGGCACATCTCGAGCGGCACCCTTCGGTCTCGGACGTAGCTGGCGAGACGCCCCAGCGTGACCGACCCGTCGGTACGCCGCTGGATGTCGTCGAGGATGCGCACGCCGTGACCGAGCCGGTCGGCGCCGCAGATCTGCAGCGCCTCCCAAATAGACGGCAGCCCGAAGCCTTCCCCCGCGTGGATCGTGATGTGGAAGTTCTCCCGTGCGACGTACTGGAACGCTACGAGGTGCTCGGTCGGGGGGCTGCCTCTCTCCGCCCCGGCAATGTCGAAGCCAACCACGCCGTCGTCGCGGTAGCGGACCGCGAGCTCGGCGATGTCGAGCGACCGCGCCGCCGTCCTCATCGCCGTCAGCAACGCGTAGACCCTTATGCCGCGCCCTTCGCTCCCCTGGCGGAGCCCGTCGAGCACGGCCTCGACGACCTCGGGCTCGGTGAGCCCCTGCGCCGTGTGCAGCTCCGGGGCGAACCTGACCTCGGCGTAGACCACGCCGTCGTCGGCAAGATCCTCTGCGCACTCGGCCGCCACGCGCACGAGCGCGTCCCGCGTCTGCATCACCGCGACCGTGTGGACGAACCCTTCGAGATAGAGGTCGAGATCACCGCGCGCCGCCCCGGCCCGGAACCACTTCGACAGCTCGTCGACGTCGGAGGTCGGCAACGCGCGGTAGCCGCTCCGACGGGCGAGATCGAGCACGGTCTGCGGGCGGAGCCCCCCGTCGAGGTGGTCGTGAAGGAGGACCTTCGGGACGCTTCGGACCTCCACGAGTGACGGCACGTGGCGCTTGGAGCCCGCGCCGGCGCGCCTCGTCACGCTCACCGCCCGAGCCACCTCACGCCGTGCGGCGCACGCGTGCACGCGAGCCCTCCCCTCGACCGAGACGCCGGCCGATCCGCCGCACGCGCACCGCCCAATGCCGACCCTCCCATCGGTCCTTCTCGCCGAAATCCACAGGGTACCGCCGTGGATGCGGCGCACCAAGGAACGCGCGCAGCTCGCGTTGAGGTGGCGTCAGGCTTTGCCCGCCCGGGCGCCCCCAGGTGCCTCGG
>JAJYGM010000195.1 GCA_021785095.1 Actinomycetes bacterium | reverse complement strand
AGTCGTAGGGCCCCGGGGCTGCCGCGCGCTCGGGCGCAGCTGCGCCGGACGACGTCGTCTCCGAGCGCTCCTCGGCCACGTCGGAAAGGCTAACTTACCTGGGGCGTGCAGCGCCCGGGACGACGGGGCATCGGACGGTCCTCCCCGCCCCTAGTGCTCTCGTCGCGCGAGGGACACGTGGATCTCGGCGAGAAGCGTGGCGAGGAAGACGCGGTCCGCGTCGGTGAGCGGATCGTCACCGCCCCCCTCGAAGATCGCCGACTGCCGGGCCAGGTGCCCCAGGCGCCGCGAGCCGTGGGCGAGCACGAACGCGACCACCAGGTGGTAGAAGTCCGGCCAGTCCTCGTGCACGTGCTCGGGGAGGACCAGGTCTTCGAGCAGCGCCACCGCGTAGCACTGCACGCGGCACGCCGCGTCGGTCGAGATGTCGCGTTCGGCGTCCAGGTACTCGAGGAGATGGGCGTCGATCGAGTCGAGGTACGCCGCCAGGTCGTCGCTCATGCCGGCCTGCCCGGCCCCCGGCGCCCCGGCACACCCGGGGGACCCGGGGCTGTGACGCTTCGAGGATCATCACCGCTAAGAGAGCCCATTCTCAGCCTCCGCGCCTGGTGGCGCACGCCACCGCTTCCTCGCACGATTCTCGGGCGCGCGTGCCATGCCGGCCGCTACGTCACCTCAACCTTTGCTCAACGCTCTCCTCAACCCTCGGGCTCGGCGCCGTCGCCGGCGGCGGCCGGCGCTCGGCGCGCAGCGCGAAGACCTCCGGCGTCTTGGCTCGCTCGCCGCGCCGCCGGTCGGCCAGCACTTCCGGCGCGCCTGGCGCGGGCACGCCTGGCGCGGGCACGCCTGGTTCGGGCACTGTGGCGCCCCGCCGCGCGGCCTCGGCCTCGCGCAGCAGGTCTTCGGGCCGGGAGCCGCCGTCCGCGACTGCCGCGCCGACGCTCGTCGACGCCCTGCGCAGCGCCGGGTTGGTCGACGCCGCCGACGCGGCTCTGAGCATGCGCCGGCCGACCACGAGGGAGTCCTCCCGGTCCCAGACGTCGCAGCACACCGCGAACTGGCCCTCGCCGAGGTACGCGACGAGGTCGTGCTCGCGCAGCACGCGGGTGATGCGCTTGGCGAGCGCCCGGAGCGCGGAGCGCGGGAGATCCTCGGCGTGCGCGTCTGAGCTTCCCCGATCCTGGCGCACGCCCACAGAGAAGACGGCGGTCAGGCGCCCTGCCTGGGCGTTGCGCGCCATGGTCCTCTCCAGGTGGTCGACGAACACCTGCCAGTTCGGGAGCCCGGTGGCCGGGTCGCTCCGCGCGAGGGGGAGCCGAGACGTGCTTCCCGGCACCCGTCGCCGTTCCGCGGTGGCAACCGACAGCCCCAGCAGACCTCGGAACCCGCTCCGCGGGTCGTCCAGCCGGGTGGCCCGGGTGCGCACCGCGACGCTCGAGCCGTCCGGCAGGGTCACGCGGTGCTCCTCGGGGCGCGACGGCTCGCCCGGCGACTCGGGCGCGGGTCGCCACTGGGCCATCGCGTGCGGCCAGATGCCGAGCCCTCCCACCGGGGCCCCGAGCACGTCGTCCCGGGCGCGCCCGAAGAGCGCGGCCGCCTCGTCGTTCCAGTAGACGACGTCACCGTGGTCGTCGACCACGACGACTGCCGCTGGAAGCCGGCGCAGGAGCATCGAGTCGCGCACGGCAGGGTCGCCGACGCCGGGGGCTGCCGAACGGGCGGCTGCAAAGGGCACCCCGCCAGCCCGGCTGCGGACCGGTCCCGGGCGCCCAGAGCTGCGTGCACCTCCAGCCCTTGCCATCGCTCCCCTGTCGTCAAACCTGCATACACGCTACCCGTCTTTCGCCAGGGATCCTGCCGGGGACGTCTTGCTCGGCCGGGCTGGCTGGGCGGTACGTGCCGGTGACGTTGGGCGCCTGTTGGCCGCCGTGTGACCTCGGCGGTTCAGGATCGACATCAAGTCTGGTCGTCGCGGGGGTCGAAGAGGGGAGCGGAGAGCATGAGAGCAGTTCTTGCGATCGTGGGCATCGCGGGCGCGATCCGGCTCGCGAGCGCGCTGAGCCCCGACGCGACCGGGATCGCGGTGGCGACCCTTGCCGTCGCGGCGACCGCCTACGGGCTCGCACGCCACGCGGGCTCGCATTGGCGGCCGTGGGTCGTCTCGTGGGGCCTCATCGGGCTCGGGCTCCTCGGGAACCTTGCGAGCGTGCTCGCAGCCCGCTTCGGTTCCCCGGCCCTGCACGGCGCTGCGATGCTCCCGGCCGCGCTGGCGCTCGGAGGCGACGCTGCCGCGGCCACCGGGATGCTGCTCGTGCTCCGCGAGCGCGTCCGGGGCCGAGCCGTCGAGTCGCTCGCGTGGACCGCCGTCGCCACGGCCGCCCTCGCCTTCCCGCTCCTCGTCCTCGTGATGGTCCCGGCGATCGGGTGGCACCCCACGCGCGATGTCGCAGTCGTGGCGCCTGCGCTCGGGTCCCTCGTCGTGGCGCTGCTCAGTGCCAACGTGCTCTCGATCGGCGGGCGCCGTCCCGCCGCCTACGGCTACCTGTTCGCGGGGTGCGCGGTGACGTTCGTCGCGCGCGCGGCGTCGGCGGCGCTCGTCTTCGACGGCAAGCTCTCGTCGCCGGTGCCGCTCGACGCCGTGCTCTTGTGGGGTGCGTGCCTGTGGGCGTGCGCGATGCTCCACCCGTCGCACCGCCACGCGCTGGACCCCGCTCCCCAGCGCGGCTCGAGGCCCGGGTGGACCCTCGTGGCGCTGATGGCGGTCGGCGCGCTGAGCGGACCGGGCGTCGTGGTCGCGGCCTCGGTCCTCCACGCAAAGACGAGCGCTGCGCTGCTCGACGCGGGAGCGGTGCTCCTCCCGGCTCTGGTCACGGTCTCCCTCCTGCACCAGGTCTTCGAGCGCTCTGCCGCCGAGCACCGGGCCCAGCACGATCCCCTGACCGGCGTCTGCAATCGGACGCTGTTCAACGACAAGCTCGAGGCCGCGCTCGCCGACGCTCGCCGGAGCCGACGCGGGCTCACGGTCATGTTCCTCGACCTCGACCGCTTCAAGAGCATCAACGACAGCCTCGGCCACGCCGTCGGCAACCAGCTCCTCCAGGCGGTGGTCGCGCGGCTCCAATCGCGCCTGCGTCCGAAGGACATCCTCGCGCGCATGGGCGGCGACGAGTTCACCATCCTCTTCCCCGAGGTCGAGGCCGCCGACGAGCCGCGCTTGCTCGCCGAGCGGGTCCTCGAAGCCTTCGCGGAGCCGTTCCACGTCGGAGGCAGGCTCCTCCCGCTCCAGACGAGCATCGGCATCGCGGTGCACCCCTCGGACGGCGAGGACGTGGACACGCTCTTCAAGAACGCGGACATCGCGATGTACCAGGCGAAAGCCGCCGGGCGGAACACGTACTGCATCTTCGACCCGACCATGAGCTCGAGGGCGGAGCTGCACTTCGCGCTCGAAGCGAGCCTCCGCCGGGCGCTCGAGCGTGGCCGGCTCGCCGTCCACTACCAGCCCAAGATCGCGTCCTGCACCGGCCAGCTCGTCGGCGTCGAAGCGCTCGCGCGCTGGGAGCACCCGCGCCTCGGGTTCATCCCGCCGTCCACGTTCGTCGCCATCGCCGAGGAGACCAACCTCATCAGCAGGCTCGGGGAATGGGTGCTCGAGGCTGCCTGCGCCCAGGCGCGCCGGTGGCAGGAGCTGGGGGTCCCGAACTTCACGGTCTCGGTGAACCTCTCCCCTCGCCAGTTCGTCGGCCGCTCTGTCGCCCAGGTCGTCGGCGACGTCCTCGAGCGGACCGGCCTCGACCCTTCGGCGCTCGAGCTCGAGGTGACCGAGAGCGTGCTCGTCGAGCACATGGAGGCGACGGCGGCCTGTCTCTCGGAGATGCGCGCGATGGGCGTTCGCTGCTCGATCGACGACTTCGGCACCGGCTACAGCGCCCTCACCTACCTGGCGGAGATGCCGGTCGACGCGATCAAGATCGACCCGAGCTTCGTGCGCCGCATCGACGACGCGAGGAGGACCGCGCCGATCGTCGGCGCGGTGATCGCCCTCGCGCACAGCCTCGGTCTCGAGGTGGTGGCCGAGGGCGTGGAGACCCAGGCGCAGCTCCGTTTCTTGCAGCAGCAGGGTTGCGACCAGGTCCAGGGCTACCTGTTCTCCCCGCCGGTCCCCGCGGAGAGCATCGACGCGCTCCTCTCGGGCTCTCGCTCGCTCGCGGACCTGGGCGTCGAGCGGCTCGCGGCCAATGGGTCGTCCCCGGCGCTGGTCGAGGCGCTACCCCGGGGGTCGTCCCCGGCGCTGGTCGAGGCGCTACCCCGGGGGTCGTCCCCGGCGCTGCCCCAGGAATCGGGCTCGCTCGTGCTCCCCTTCGACCGGATCGCCCACGTGCTGGCCAGCGTCAGCCACGCATCGGTCGTTCCTGTGCAGCCGTCGAGAGACGACCTGCTCTCGGTCCTCCAGGCGCTCCAGTCGGACCAGGCGCTGCTGCCGGCCGCCGAGGCGACACATGCGCTGGCGGCCCGTATCGCGGTCGGGAGCCTCATCGGGCTCCTCTCGCTCACCGGGGGGCTCGGGGCCGCGGGAGCGCTCCCGCCCGCAGCCCAGCAGCTCACCAGCGAGATCCTGCACCAGACGCTCGGCGTCGAGCTGCCGAGCGCACCGGAGACGTCGCCCCCGGCGGCGCCGTCGAGCGGCGCGGACCCGAGCGCGTCGTCGGGCGGCGGGCCGGCGCACGCATCGGGCTCCGCATCGACCCGCCCGGCAGTTGCCTCGGCAGGCGGCGCGGCGGGCGCGGCGCCGGCAGGTGGCGCAGGGAGTGGCGCAGGGAGTGGCACAGCCGGCACATCGGGCGCGGCGCCGGCAGGCGGCGCAGGGAGTGGCGCAGGGAGTGGCGCAGCCGGAACATCGGGCGCGGCACCGGCAGGCGGCGCAGGAGGCACA
>JAJYGM010000816.1 GCA_021785095.1 Actinomycetes bacterium | reverse complement strand
GGTGCGGCTGGACGCCGCCGGGCGCTTCGTGGCCACCACAGTGCCAAAGAGGCTACCGCCGCCGGTGCCTGCTCCGGGGGAGGCTGACCCCGTCCGACCAGGGCATTCGAGAGACGCTCAGCGGACTGCCATCACCACGGGGACGATCGTCGGACCGCCATCTCCACGGGGACGATCGTCAGACTGCCATCACCACGGGGATGATCATCGGGCGCCGCCGCGTCCGCTCGTTCACCAGGCGCCCGAGCGCCCGGCGCGCGTGGCGGGTCAGCACCTCCACGTCGTGCGCACCCTCGTTCATGGCCTGGAGCAGGGCCTCCGCGACCGCATTGGACGCGTCGTCGAGCAGCTCCTCCGCCTCGGGCGCATGCACCCAGCCTTTCGTGGCGATCTGCGGCGCGCCCGTGAGGACCTTCCGCTGGAGGTCGACGGTGGCCACCACCATGACGACGCCCTCCTCGGCCAGCTGGCGCCGGTCGCGCAGCACCCCGTGGCCGACGTCGCCCACCGTCCCGTCCACGTAGAGGTAGCCCGCCGGGACCGTGCCGTCCCGGTGCAGGCCGGACCCGTCGAGCCGCACGACGTCCCCGTCCTCGCAAAGAAGGACCTGGTCCGCCGCGACGCCCATCTGGCGGGCGATCTCGGCGTGGTGGACGAGGTGCCGGTACTCCCCGTGGACCGGTACGAACGCCCTCGGCCTCGCCACCGCGAGCAGCGTGCGCAGCTCTCCTTGGCGGGCATGGCCGCTCACGTGAACGGCCTCGCTGCCGGAGTGGACGACCTCGGCGCCACGGCGGTGGAGCTCGTCGATGACCCTTCCCACGGACCATTCGTTGCCGGGGATCGGATGAGCGCTGATCACGACGACGTCGCCGGCGGTCACCTGGAACCACTTGTTGTCGCCGGTCGCCATGAGGGAGAGCGCCGACATCGGCTCGCCCTGCGAGCCGGTCGAGATCACGCACACGTCCCCCGGAGGCAACCGGTCGATGTCCTCGATCTCCACCAGCGTGCCGGCCGGCACGCCGAGAAGGCCGAGGCGCTGGGCCAGATCGACGTTCTTCGCCATCGACCTGCCGAGGGTCGCGACCTGCCGACCGGACGCGGCGGCTGCGGTGATCACCTGCTGGACCCGGTGGATGTGGCTCGCGAAGCACGCGACGACGACGCGCCGTCCTGCGCTCGCCGCGAAGACCCTCGCCATGGTGGTGCCGACCGTGCTCTCCGAGGGGGTGAAGCCCGGCTCCTCCGCGTTGGTCGAGTCCGAGAGGAGCAGCGCGACCCCCTCGTCCGACGCGATGGCGCCGATCCGGGCGAGATCGGTGCGCCGACCGTCGACCGGCTGGAGGTCGAGCTTGAAGTCCCCGGAGTGCAGGACGACGCCCTGCGGCGTGTGGAACGCGAGCGCGAACGCGCACGGCACCGAGTGCGTGACCGGGATGAACTCCACCTCGCAGGGCCCGACCGCCCGCCGCTCGCCGTCCGCCACCACGACGTACCGTGCGCGCCCGGCGAGGCCGGCCTCGTCGATCCGGTTGCCCGCGAGCCCGAGCGAGAGCTCCGACCCGTAGATGGGGACCTCGAGGTCGCGCAGGAGGTAGGCGAGGCCCCCGACGTGGTCCTCGTGCCCGTGGGTGAGGACGACGGCTTCCACGCGATCCGCGTGCTCCCTCAGGTAGGTGAAGTCGGGCAGCACGAGGTCCACCCCCGGCATGTCGGGATCGGGGAACATCACCCCGCAGTCGACGACGACGATGCGGCCGTCGACCTCGATGCACGCGCAGTTCCGCCCGATCTCGCCGAGGCCGCCGAGGAAGGCGACCCGGACGGTGGATCGCTTGGCCACCTGGATGCCCGTCGCCCGCCTCAGGACGCGGCGCGCATGGGCGCAGCTCCGAGCCGGGTGAGGATGCGCAGCGCTTCCCCCTCGAGCTCCGGCGGAGCCTCGCCCAGCGGGAGCCGGCACTGCCCGACGCGCAGGCCGAGCGCGCGGCAGGCCGACTTCGCGGGCATCGGGTTCGGGAACTGCTCCGTCGACTCGAAGTCGTAGGACTCGACGAGCCGTGCGTTCTCGGTCCTGGCCGCCTCGAGGTCGCCGTCGCGCGCGGCGATCACCATGCGGCGCATCTCGGGCCCGGCCCAGTGCGAGCACACCGAGATCACCCCGACGCCGCCGATCGCGACGAGCGGCAACGTGAGCGAGTCGTCACCGCTGTAGAGCTCGAAGGAGCTCGGCGCGTGCACGAGCAGTCGCGCAGCGCCCGCAGGGTCGCCGGCGGCGTCCTTCACGCCGACGACGTTGCTGACCTCGTGGGCCAGCCGGAGCATGGTCGGCTGCGAGATCCGCCTGCCCGTGCGCACCGGGATGTCGTAGAGCACCATGGGCAGGTCGGTCGCGGCGGCGACCGCGGCGAAGTGCGCGAACAATCCGTCCTGCGAGGGGCGGTTGTAGTACGGCGTCACGACGAGGATCCCGTCGACCCCGCACTCGGTCGCCAGCTTCGTGAGCGCGATCGAGTGGCCCGTATCGGCCGTGCCGGTGCTGGCGAGGATCGGGACCCCCACCGCGTCCGAGACGTTGCGCCACAGCTCGCGCAGCTCCTCGTCGGAGAGGACCGGCCCTTCCCCCGTGGTGCCGCCCAGCACGAGCCCGTCGCTCCCGTGGTCGACGAGCCAGCGTGCGAGCGCGACCGCCGCGTCCACGTCCAGCGATCCGTCGGGAGCGAACGGAGTCACCATCGCGGTGACGACCGCGCCGAAGCGGGCGGGCTGCATCCCCGCACGCTACCAGCGTCAGGGTCAGGCGACGCTCCTCGCGGCAGGTGAGCCGTCCGCCTCCGCGTCGACCTCCTGGGCCGTGTCGACGAGGTCTTCGAAGCCGATCGCGCCCATCTCGGTGAACTTCGCGCGAAGCCAGCCTCCTGCCGCGTCGAGGAGGCCGAGCTTCTTCAGGTTCGGCACGATCTTCGAGAAGAGGAGCACCTGGAACTCGTCGCGTTCGGGGGATCGGGACGTGACGGTGACCACGTCCTCGGCGGGCACCTCGAGCCGCTCCCACACCTCTTGCATCATCATGCGGTCCTTCATCCGCACCGCCGCCTCGAAGGCGAACTCCTGGCGCTCACGAAGCTCCGCGTCGGTGAGCTCGGCGTAGTAGTCCTGGAGGCTGACCACGCCGAACGCCACGTGGCGCGCCTCGTCGGCCATCACGTAGCGGAGCATCTGCTTCAAGAGCGGCTCCTGGGTCATCGCGTGGATGAAGCCGAACGCCGCGAGGGCGAGCCCCTCGACCATGATCTGCATGCCGAGGTACGTCATGTCCCAGCGGCGGTCGCCGATGATGTCGTCGAGCAGCAGTCCCAGGTGCGCGTTGATGGGGTAGTGGCCCGACAGCTTCTCGTCGAGGTAGCGGGAGAAGACCTCGACGTGGCGCGCCTCGTCCATGACCTGGGTCGCCGCGTAGTACTTGGCGTCGATCCACGGGACGGTCTCCACGATCTTGGCGGTGCACAAGAGCGCCCCCTGCTCCCCGTGCATGAATTGGGACAGCATCCAGTTCTGGTTCTCGATGCCGAGGCGGAGCCACTCCTCGTCGCCCCAGCGCTCGAGCGCGGTGCCCGCGACGTCCTCGGGCGCCCACCGCAATCCGGCGTTGGCCGCCTGGTTCAGCATCACGACCCGCTCCTGGTCGACCTCGACCTCCCACGGCAGGTCGGTGCGGGCGTTCCATTGCGCGGTCTTCGCCTTCTCGTAGAGGCGGTCGAGCCGCGGCCTCGTCCCCTTCTCGTAGTCCCACGTGAACTCGGCCGGGCACGGGTCTGCGACGGCGTGATGCCCGTCGGGATCCTCGTGGCCGACGGTCGCCAGCACCGCCGCGCGGTCCCCGACGTCGTGGCGGCCGATGAGCTCCTCGTTGCTCCGGCCCGCTGCGTCCGCTCCGGCCATTGCGTCGACCTCCTGGGTCACATTCTCACTCGCCGTCCCGGTCCGTCGCGCGCGCCTGCGGTCACGTTCCGAGCAGGGCGTCGAGCCCGACGGTGAGCCCCGGGAGGTCGCCGACGCGGCGCACCGCGAGGAGGACGCCGGGCATGAACGACCGGCGGTCGTAGGAGTCGTGGCGCATGGTGAGCGACTGGCCGGCGGCGCCGAAGATCACCTCTTGGTGCGCGAGGAGACCCGGGAGCCGGACCGAGTGCACACGGACGCCACCGGTTGCGGCGCCCCCGCGCGCGCCCTCGAGGACGACCTCGGTCGTCGCGTCCGAGAGCTCGGGCGCGCCAGCCCGCTCTCGAGCCGCCGCGATCCGGGCGGCGGTGCCGAGGGCCGTTCCCGACGGCGCGTCGCGCTTCTGGTCGTGGTGGAGCTCCACGATCTCCACGCCGTCCATGAGCGGCGCCGCGAGCTCCGAGAAACGCATGAGGAGGACCGCGCCGATCGCGAAGTTCGGCGCGACCACGGCGTTGGCCGGATCGCCGGTGAAGGCGCGCCCGAGGACCTCGAGGTCCTCTGGGCCGAGCCCCGTGGTGCCGACGACGGCGTGGATGCCCCTCTCTGCAAGCCACGGAAGGGTGCGGCGCGCCGCCTCGGCGACCGTGAAGTCGACAGCCACCTCGACCCCGGCGTCGACGAGCACCTCCAGCCGGCCCGAGACCGCAGGCGCCTCCCCGACCTCGGCCCTGAGCGCCGCCGCACCGCCTTCGACCTCCGCGGCGGGATCGACGACCGCGGCCAGCGCGAGGTCCGGCGCGTTCCTGACCGCCAGGCAGACCTCGCGCCCCATCCGGCCTGCTCCGCCCACGACGCCCACGCGGATCACGCGGATCACGCGGCTCACGCTATCGGCTCACCACCGGCGGAGACATGGGGCGCGGCGGCATGCGCGGGGCTCTGCGCGGCGGCATGCGCGGGGCTCTGCGCGGCGGCATGCGCGGGGCTCTGCGCGGCGGCATGCGCGGGGCTCTGCGCGGCGGCATGCGCGGGGCTCTGCGCGGCGGCATGCGCGGG
>JAJYGM010000742.1 GCA_021785095.1 Actinomycetes bacterium | reverse complement strand
AGATGCCCGAGCCGGTGGGCCTGACCAGCGAATGCCTGGGTAGCTCAGTCGGCAGAGCAGCGCACTCGTAACGCGCAGGCCGTGGGTTCAAGTCCCACCCCAGGCTCTCGGTGGCCTCCTCCATCCGCTCCATGACCGCTGCGCGCCTCGACCCGGCGTTCGTCGGGTCCCTCCGTGACGTCGTGGGCGACGCCCACGTCCTCACCGAGCCCGACGTCGTCGCGTCCTACGCGATCGACTGGACCGGTCGCTTCGTCGGGGCGACCCCTGCGGTGGTGCGCCCCGGGACGCTCGAGGAGGTCGCCGCCGTGGTCGCGCGCTGCCGCGACCAGGGCGTGGCGATCGTGCCCCAGGGCGGTAACACCGGCATGGTCGGCGGCGGGGTGCCGCTCCACGGGGAGCTGGTGGTGAGCCTTCGGCGCCTGTCGCGGATGGAGCCAGTCGACGCGGCGGGGGGTCAGCTGACCGCGGGGGCCGGCGCCACGCTCGCAGCCGTCCAGACGGCCGCCACGCGCGCGGGGTGGGCCTACGGGGTCGACCTCGGTGGCCGGGACAGCGCGACGATCGGAGGCAACGTCGCGACCAACGCCGGAGGGCTCCGGGTCCTTCGCTACGGCGACACGCGTGCGCAGCTGCTCGGTGTTGAGGCCGTGCTCGGCAACGGCGACGTCGTGGAGCACCTCGGTGGCCTCCTGAAGGACAACACCGGGTACCCGCTGCACGCGCTCTTGTGCGGGAGCGAGGGCACCCTCGGGATCGTGACCGCCGTCCGCCTGCGCCTGGTGCCGCAGGCCCCCCAGCGCGTCGCGGCGATCCTCGGCATGAAGGACCCTGCGACGGCCGTCGCCGTCGCCCTGGAGCTGCGCCGGACGCTCCCCACCCTGTCCGCGGCGGAGCTGATGCTGCGCTCAGGCGTGGAGCTCGTCTGCAGGGTGAGCGGTGCTGCGCCGCCTCTGCCAGTCGGCTACGACGCCTATCTGTTGGTCGAGGCGTCAGGGGCGTACGACCCGACCCCCGAGCTGACGGCCGCCCTCGGAGCGATCGGCGGCGTCGAGGACGCGGCGGTGGCCGAGGACCCCCAACGCATCGCGGCCTTGTTCCGCTACCGCGAGGGCCATACGGAGGCCATCAACTCGCTCGGCACGCCCCACAAGCTCGACGTCACCATCCCGAACCGCGTCCTCGCCGAGATGGTGGAGCGGCTTCCCTCGGTCGTCGCCGCCGTCGCGCCGGGCGCTTCGGTCTGGCTCTTCGGCCACGTCGGCGACGGGAACATCCATGTGAACGTGACGGGCATCCCTTCTGACGACGAGCGGGTGGACGACGCGGTGTTCCGTGCGGTCGCTGCGGTGGGGGGGAGCATCAGCGCGGAGCACGGGATCGGCACCGCCAAGCGCAGGTGGCTCGAGCTCAACCGCAGCCCGGAGGAGCGGCGCGCCTTCGCCTCCATCAAGCGCGCCCTCGACCCCGAGGGGATCATGAACCCCCACGTGCTGGTCGAGCCTGCCTGAGCAGCTCGGTCGTCGCGCAGCGGCGCATAGCGGCGCAGAACGCCTCCGAGCGCTGCCGGTAGTCGCGGAACTGGCCGAAGCTCGGGGCGGCCGGCGAGAGGAGCACCACGCCGGCGCGTCCGTCGCGGCTCCGGCGTGCCCTCGCCCAGTCGAACGCCGTGGCCACTGCGTCGGCGAGGTCCTCGAAGTCCGCGACGTCGACCCCCGCGACGTCGACCCCCGCGGCCCGCACGGCAGCCCCGATGCGGAGCCCCGCCGCAGGCAGCGTCGCGACGAGCGTCTCCCCCTTCCGGCACCCGAGCGCTGCGGCCAGCGGACCGTAGTCGATGCCTCGGTCCTGGCCTCCGACGAGCAGCGCGACGGGCCGGTCGCCGAGCGCGTCGAGCGCGGCGAGGGTAGGGAGCACGTTCGTGGAGAGCGAGTCGTCGACGAACTCCACCCCGGCGACGGTGCCGACGGGACGGAACCGGTGCTCGAGCGGCGCGAAGCCGGCTGCAGCACCGGCGAGCCGCTCGTCGTCGCGCGCCTCGTCGACCCCGAGGGCGAGAAGGCACGCCCGGGCGACGAGCGCGTCGCGGCGGTAGTGGCGGCCGGGAAGCGCGAGCGCCTCCGTCCAAGCTCCGTCCAGCTCCGGGTCACCCTCGGCGACCCACCAGATCTCCGGGCCGAGCAGCGCGGCGTGCGCTCGGAGCGCAGGGCTGTACGCGTCGGCGATCGTGAGCGCGGCTCCGGGCTGGCTGCACAGCGACAGCTTGTCGGCGTAGTAGGCCTCCTCCGAGCCGTGCCAATCGAGGTGGTCCGGCGCGAGCGAGGTCACGGCGACGACGGGCGGGGACGAGGCCACGTCCGTCGCCTGGAAGCTCGACGTCTCGACGATCCAGAAGTCCCAGTCCTCTCCTGCGGCGGGGTCCCACGGGGGCAGGCCGATGTTCCCCGAGACGAGCCCACGAAGGCCGAGCCCCGCCAGGAGGTGCCCGGCGAGCGAGGCGGTCGTGCTTTTCCCCTTGGTCCCGGTCACGCAGGCGACACGGGCGCGGTCTGCGCCCTCGAGCCACAGCCCGAGCCCGCCCGTGACGGCCACGCCGGCGTCGACGAGGGCGGTCACCTGCGGGCTGCGTCGGCTGATCCCCGGGCTCTTCACGACCACCTCGCACGACGCGAGGGCGTCGAGCCCCGCGTCGCCGCTGAGCACCCTGAGCCCGCCGAACGCCGGTGCCGCGGGCCGGTCGTCGACGACCACCGGCACCACCCCCATACGCCGGAGGCGCCGCAGGTTGGCGGCACCCTCCGTGCGGAGCCCCCACAGCCCGACGCGGGCGCCTCGGAGATCCGACCAGCGCAGTGCCGGTCGGCTCCGCGAGCCCGGCTGGCCCGGCTGGCCCGGCTGGCCCGGTTCGCCCGCGAGAGCGGTCATCCGACGGCGACGTCCTCGGGGTCGCGGTAGCGCGCAGGGACGAAGTCCGGTCCGCCGCCGGCCAGCATCCGGTGCACCGCCGTCTCCTGCGACGCAGGATCGCGCCAGCAGGCTGTGACGGCGCGCACCTCCTCGGCGAGCGCCTGGAGGCTGGCTGTGCGCGCCCGGTCCGGCCGCGCCGCCGCGAGCACCACGGCTGCGCGGGACTCGGGCTCGTCGCCGACGCACTCGAAGGGCCTCGGCCCGTCACCGGTGCCGACCAGCGCGCGGAAGTTGGCCGAGAGCTTGGCGTTGGAGAGCGGCTCTCGTCCCCCGAAGATCTGCGAGAGCTGGCCAGCATCCAGGTAGGGAGCAAGCACGAGGTCGACGAAGCAGCACTTGTCGCACGTGCCGCACCAGTGGTCGAGCCGCCGCGCCGGGTCGATCGCGAAGGCGCGGTTGCAGCTCCGGAACACGCCGTGGTAGCGGTCGAGGGCCGCGAGCTCCCGGGCCACCCACAGTTCCGAGCGTGCCCGGAGGTAGGAGAAGTACTCCGGAGCGGGTGCGAGCGACCCGGCGAGCAGGCGCCGGAACGCAGACTCGAAGGCGGCGCTCTTCGACCACTGGTGGTTGACCGGGCGATCACCGACCCACACCGTCGGCACCGACGCGGACCGCTCGTTGGACATCACCACCGCGTCGTGGCCGCCGAGGACCGCGGCGACGACGGCGACCGCGGAGAGGATCCCGGTCACCGGCACGTGCCCGTTCAAGAACCCGTGCTCCTCGGGGTGGAGCACGGAGGGATCGATGCGGCGGTCTGCGCGCACGATCGGCAGCCCGGTCACCGCCGCGGCGTTCTCGATCGCCGAGAACCGGTCGCCCGCGCGGCTGACGACGAAGAGCGAGGTGCCGGCAGTCCGGCGTGCGACGTGGTCTGCGGTCACGATCGAGTCGATGCCTGCGCCGAAGGGGACGAGGGGGCGCCCGGGCTGCAGGGCCGCACGAGCCGGCCGGCGTCCGCGGGCGTCGGGGCCGACGACCGCGAGCCCCGTGAGGTCGATCCCGTTGCGGTAGGCGAACTCCCCCAGGCCCTCGACGTAGTAGGTCCGCAGGAACGCTCGCTCCTCCTCGCTGGTCGCCACACCGCCCAGGTCGATCACCGGTGGTGCCGCCGTCTTGTAGTACGAGATCCCGGTGAGGAGGAACAGGATGCGGGCAGCCGCATCGGCGCCGGCAGACCCCCAAGCCCGGTCCCAGGCTTCGCGTCGGCCGCGCTCGTCACCGGCCTCGCGGCCGCTCCCCCTCTCGACGCGCAAGGACGGCCCCGGCGGCTCGAAGGCGACCTCCTCGGTGAAGCGCCGGTTCCCGAGCGTGTAGTGGCACACGACGCGTCGCTGCGTCGTGTCCAGCTCATAGCCCTCGTAGACGAAACGGTCCGGGCGCATCGTGTGGCAATGCTACGAGCGGGGTGTGCGTGCCCTCACCGCAGCCGCGCGAGCAGGCCGAACCTCCCGCACGGCCGAGCCGAGCGGTCGCTGAAGAAGGGGCCGTCGTCGCTCGAGAACGGGGCGAGGGAGATCTGGTGGTCGGGAACACCCGCGGCGCGCAGCTGGAGCCGGTTCGCGCCGGCGACGTCCAGGCGAACGCGCTCGCCGTGCGGCCACAGGACCTCGTCGGCCCGAGCCCCGAAGGCGCCGCGGGCGGCTGCCTCGACCTCGGGGCCTACGACATACGCCTTCGGCGAGACCGTGGGACCGATGGCCGCCACGGTCCGTTCGGCGCGCGCGCCGAGGGTCGCCATCGCCGCGATCGCCGCGCGCAGCGTGCCGGTCACGGCGCCTCGCCAACCTGCGTGGGCGGTGGCCAGAACCCGGGCGTCGGGGTCGAAGAGGAGCACCGGGGAGCAGTCGGCGACCAGGGTCACGAGCACGACCCCCGGTTCCCCCGTGACAAGCGCGTCGGTCCCTTCGAGCGCGTCGGCCGCGTCACGGGCGCCGCGACCCGACTCGCGTGCGCCCACCACCGCCACGCGGGTGCCGTGCACCTGGTCGGCGAAGACGAGGTCGTCGACGCCCGCGCCGAGCGCGCCGGCCGCGCGCCGCCGGTTCTC
>JAJYGM010000204.1 GCA_021785095.1 Actinomycetes bacterium | reverse complement strand
GCCGCGGAGCCTCCCCGGGTGCGCGCCGGCCCCCGCGCGGCGACGGCGCGCGGCGAACGCGATCCACAAGAGGACGAGGAAGGTGCCCGTGCCGGCCGCGGCGACGACCGTCGTGGAGGACCCCTCTCTGGCGGCCACCGGCGCCGCGGAGAGGTTCACGCGGTCGGCCAAGAGCTGTTCGGTGAGGCGGACGCCGTAGCCAGAGGGGTAGGCGGCTTGGTAGTCCCGCGTGGCGTCGCGCTCGGTGAAGGTCCCGCTCACCGTGTCCGCGGTTGTGTCCAGTACGGCGGTACGGACGACGCCCCGCCGCGCGAGCGAGAGCAGCTGGCTCAGCGACAGCGTCGCCACGCCCTTGGCGCCGTGTTCGGCTCGGGGAGCCGCCGACGCGCTGGGCGCAGAGCACAAGACGGTGGTTGCCGCGCTGATCGCGAGGGCGGCGAGGGTCCTTGCCGCCGCCCCGCGCGCCCTCTGACTCGGGCAACTCCTGCGGCAGGCGCCGTGGGGGCGACAACTTTCGGTGGTGGTCACGCTCTCCTCCCTCCCAAGCGTCCCTCGCGGGCCCAAAGCTCTGGGAGGGTCGAACGTCCTTTCCTATCTGCAGCCAAAGGGAGCCCGAGCCAGCCGGGCGTGCGTCTCGAGAGCGCTCGACGAGGCGAAGGGACTTCCGTCTCTAGCCCGCCGCTGCCTGCTGGGTTACTCCTGGCTCGAACCGGCGCGACGACGCGCCGGGAACGGAGGCAGCGACGATGCAGCACGACCGAGGAGACTCCGGCGACCGCCCCGGCCAGCGAGACGTCGACCTCATGCGCATGTACCTCGACGAGCTCGGGTGGCACGCGCTCCTCTCGCGAGAAGGCGAGGTGCGCCTTGCCAAGGCGATCGAGGAGGGCGAGCACGCAGCGGCGGAGCTCGGGCGCACACGGCGGATGAGCCGCAAGCAGAGGCAGGCGCTGCAGAAGACGGTCGACGCGGGCAACCGGGCTCGCCAGGAATTCACGAGGTCCAACCTCCGCCTGGTCGTCTCGATCGCCAAGCGCTACCAGCACCGCGGCGTCGACCTGGCCGATCTCGTCCAGGAGGGAAACGTCGGATTGCTCCATGCGATCGAGAGGTTCGACTGGCGGCGCGGCTACAAGTTCTCGACGTACGCGACCTGGTGGATCCGCAAGGGCGTCGCGCAGGCCGTCGGCGACTCTTCGTCGTCGGTGCGGCTCCCGCGGCATCGCCGTGATCAGGCGCGGATGCTGTCGGAGACCGCGGAGCGGCTCGAGCGCGACCTGGGGCACGCTCCCGGGACGTGCGAGCTGGCCGACGAGACCGGCATCCGGGTGGCGGACGTGGTGGCGATCCGCAGGGCCGCGGCACCCGTGGTGTCCCTGTCCGCTCCGATCGACGAAGACGGCAGCGAGCTCGGCGAGCTGGTCGCGGACCCTTCGAGAGACGTCGGAGACGCCGCGATCTCGGCTGTCCTCCCTGGTGAGGTCGATCACCTCCTCGAGCAATTGTCGGCGTCGGCCGCGACGGTCCTGCGGATGCGCTACGGCATCGGCCCCTCCGACGGCCCCCGCACCGCGGCGGAAGTGGGTGCGGCGCTGTCGATCTCCGCCGAGCGTGTGCGCCAGATCGAGATGCGTGCGATCGCGACGTTGCGCCACCGGCTCGCGCGAGGATCCTGGGCCTCCTGACGAGGCACGACCGTCCCAACGTTGTGACCTTCGGCCCGCAGCGGAGGGACCTCTGGCCCTCCAATGACCGCTCTTCGAAGAGCACGCTGACTTCGAGACGTTCCAAAGAGGGCGTCAGGAGACCCCGAGCGGGTCAACAAAGGGAGCGCAGAGACCATGAAACGCAAGACCTTCGACATCATCCTTACGAGCGCCGGTGCAGTCCTCACGATCGTGTTGATCGCGGCGGGTGCGCTTCTCGTGTGGGGCTCCAATTTCACCAGCAACGAGGTGCATAACCAGCTCGCCATGCAGCAGGTGTACTTCCCGACTGCGGCTCAGCTCGCGCACCCCACAGGCTCGGAAGTGCGCGCGACAATGATCCCGTACCTCAGGCCGTACGCGGGACAAGAAGTGCTGACTGGCACACAGGCGCAGGCCTACGCGACACACTTCATCGCCGTCCATCTTTCGGAGATGCCCTACGGCGGCGTGTACTCCAAGGTGAGCAGCGCTGCACGAGCAGCCAAGCCCGGAAGCACCCAGGCGACTCAGCTGAGCGCCCTCGAAACGACCGTGTTCCAGGGAACGACCCTGCGTGGAATGCTCCTCGAGGCCTACGGCTTCTCGGTCTTCGGATCGCTCGCGTTCGACGGGGCGCTGGCAGCCTTCTGCGCAGCCTTCCTGATGGTGGTCCTCTCTGCTCTCGGGATCTGGCACGTTCGCAGGACGCCAGCTCAGGAGGAGTTCCCCAAGGCGCGGCCTGCCGAGACCGCCAAGGCGGCTTGAGCGCTCCGCTGCCTGGCGACCTCCCCTGACACCAGGCGCCTGCAGGGTTCCAGAGACGACGCTCCGCCCCGCTCGCCCGGTCTCCGGCGAGCGGGGCGGTGTCGCGTCCGGCGCTCCGTCCTGCAGGCGCTCGGTCCTGTAGACACTCCCTCGTGGCGACGCGACGCAGGGTCGAAGAGCTCGAGCTCCGTCCACCGACAGCGGCGGCGGTGCTCGACCGGATGCGCGCGCTCTCCGAGGCGCACGACGGTTGGATCAACCTCCTCCCTGGTGTGCCCGAAGACGAGGTGGAGCCGCCCTCGCGGGGGGTCTTCTCGGCCCTCTTCGGGACCGCGCAGCCCCCTGTGAGCATGTGCACCTGGATGCCGGCGGGGGGTGGAAGGCGCGGGACCGGCGAGCAGAGCCTCGGCATCCTCCATCCGCGAGGGCGTCGTGCCGCGTCGCAGCTCGCAGAGCTCGGGGTGCCCGTGCCGCCGGGCTGGCGCGTCAGCCAGGACCACTCCAGACGGGGGCTGATCGTCCACCCGCTCGCCGCCGCGTCGGCGTCTGAGGTGCTCGACTGGATGCTCAGGGCAGGGACCGCGCTCGCGCTGGCACCGTTGACCGGCACGTGGCAGGCGCGGGTGTTCCTGCCCCGCCAGGCATCAGCCTCCTCGTAGGTCTCCGTGTAGGTCGGCCACCTCGTAGGACCAGAGCTCGCTCGTGGAGGAGACCGTCCCTTTCTGAGCGGCGTCCGACTCCTCGCCCAGCCCCCGAACCGCTGCGCGGTGGCCGTGCGCGAACGCCGGGGACGCGACCCATGCCCCGAACGCGGCGTCGTCGCGCCAGCGGGTCACGACGAGCCAGGTGTCGCGGCCGTCGGTCGGCCGGAGGAGCTCGAACCCTTCGAATCCCTCGGCCCGCTCCACCTCGCCGGCACGCGCGGCGAACCGGCGGGCGAGCTCGGCGCTCCGATCCGCGGGGACGGTGATGGCATTGATCCGCACGACGGTCATGGACCACATCATGGCCGTCCGTGGAGGGCCAGTTCGTCGCCCGCTCGCCAGGTGCGGTCGGGGTCCGCCCGCAGGCGGCTGCTGCACGCCACGGAACACCGCGCCACGGAACACCGCGCCACGGAACAACGCGCCACGGAATACCACCGGTACCGAGAGGCGTTGAACCTCCGCCCGGGCAGGAGCCGTCAGCCCCGCCACCGCGGCACGACAGATCGGAGCTCCGTTGGACAGGTTGACCCTTCCCCTCCTCCCCTTGAAGTCGGGCGTCATGCTCCCCGGCATGGTGTTCACGATCGCCCTCGAGTCAGCCGAGGCGCTGGCGGCGGCGGACGCAGCCACGTCGGCGGGCGGCAGGCTCCTGCTCGTCCCGCACATCGAGGGGCGCTACGCGTCCGTCGGCGCCGTCTCCGAGATCACCGAGCGCGGGGAGCTCCCCGGCGGGCTCGTCGCCATCGTCGTCCGAGGCGACCAGCGGGCGCACATCGGGACCGGGGTGCCGGGTACCGGTGAGGCGCTGTGGGTCGAGGCCGAGCTCGCGGACGAGGGATCGGCGACGTCCGTGGCGGCCGAGCTCGCCCGTGAGTACCGGGCGGTGCTCGAGAACATCTTGCTCGGGCGTGGCGAGCGCCGCGTGGTGGCGCAGCTCCGAGAGGTCGCCGATCCCGGGCGTCTCGCCGACCTCGCCGGGTACTCGCCCGACCTCACGCTCGCACAGAAGGTGCAGGTGCTCGAGACGGTCGACGTGGAGGCTCGCCTGCAGCTCGTGCTCGGATGGGCTCGCGACACCCTGGCCGACTTGGCGCTCCGGGAGCGCATCAAGAGCGACGTGGAAGAAGGGATGGAGCGGACGCAGCGCGAATTCCTGCTCCGTCGCCAGCTCGAGGCGATCCGCAAGGAGCTCGGCGAGCTGAGCGGACGAGAGGGGGAGGAGGATCCCGACGACTACCGCGCCAAGCTGGCGTCGCGCGACCTTCCTGCCAGGGTGCGTTCGGCCGTGGAGCGGGAGGTCGACCGGCTGGAGCGCACCAGCGAGCAGAGCCCCGAGAGCGGCTGGATCCGCACCTGGCTCGACACGGTCCTCGACCTGCCATGGGCCGTCGAGTCGGAGGACCGGCTGGACGTCGGCGCCGCCGCGCAGATCCTGGACGAGGACCACGACGGGCTCCGTGACGTGAAAGACCGGATCCTCGAGCACCTGGCGGTCCGGAAGCTCCAGGCCGAACGCGGACTGGCGCTTGCCGAGGGGCGCGGAGCCGGCGCGATCCTCGTGCTCGTCGGCCCGCCCGGCGTCGGGAAGACCTCGCTCGGCGAGTCGGTGGCGCGCGCGCTCGGGCGCAAGTTCGTCCGGGTCGCGCTGGGCGGAGTGCGTGACGAAGCCGAGATCCGCGGCCACCGGCGCACCTACGTCGGGGCGCAGCCCGGCCGGCTCGTTCGCGCGCTTCGCGAGGCGGGCACCATGAACCCGGTGCTCCTTCTCGACGAGGTGGACAAGATCGGCGCGGACTACCGCGGGGATCCCTCCTCCGCTCTTCTCGAGGTGCTGGACCCCGCACAGAACCACACCTTCCAGATC
>JAJYGM010000668.1 GCA_021785095.1 Actinomycetes bacterium | reverse complement strand
TGCTCAGCGACGACGGGACGCTCTACGTCCACCTCGACTACCGGGAGGCGCACTACGTGAAGGTGCTCCTCGACGAGATCTTCGGTCGGGACTGCTTCTTGAACGAGCTGATCTGGGCCTACGACTACGGCGGCCGGTCGCGCGACCGCTGGCCCGCGAAGCACGACACCATCCTCGTCTACGTGCGCCGCGCCGGGGCCCACCACTTCGACCGCACGGCGGTCGACCGCATCCCCTACATGGCGCCCGGCCTCGTCACCCCCGAGAAGGCGGCACGAGGGAAGCTGCCCACCGACGTGTGGTGGCACACGATCGTGCCCACGTCGGGGGCCGAGAGGACCGGCTATCCCACGCAGAAGCCTGCCGGGGTGCTCCGCCGCATCGTGCAGGCGTCGTCTGCGCC
Source organism: Actinomycetes bacterium (assembly GCA_021785095.1). The sequence continues at coordinate 4,621 of JAJYGM010000668.1, read as the reverse complement.
GGGACGGCGAGTGCTCGACTTCTTCGCCGGCAGCGGCACGACCGGCGCCGTCTCGCGCGAGCTCGGCCGGCACTTCGTCCTCGTCGACGACAACCCCGAGGCACTCTCGGTGATGCGGCGCCGCCTCGGCGGGGACGGCGTGGCCTATGTGGCGGCGGACGGGAGCCCGCTCCCTCCGTCCAGAGGCTGAGCGCCCGCGGCGCGCTCGGCGTCCGCCTCCTCACGCGAGACCCGCACCAGTCCCTCGAGCACGGCGAGCGCACGGCCGGAGTCCAGCGCGTCCGACGCCTGCACCATCGCGTCGGCGATCCCCTCCGCTCGGCCCGCCACGACCAGCGCAGCGGCCGCGTTCAGCACCCCGATGTCGCGGCGTGCGCTCCGCTCGCCTTCGAGCACGTGCCGGATCACCCCCGCGTTGTACGCGGCGTCACCGCCCCGGAGCTCCCGCATCGACGAGCGCGCGACGCCGAGGGACTCGGGGTCGAGCCGGAAGGACGAGAGCAGGTAGCCGCCGGGCGCGTCCGGTGCAGCCACCACCTCGGTCACCGAGGAAGGGGACGTGACGCTCAGCTCGTCGAGACCGTCGTCGGCGTGGACGACCATCGCGTGGAGGCTCCCGTTCGCGCCGAGCACCTCGGCCATCTTCGGAGCCATCTCGGGGTCGCTCACCCCGACGAGCTGCCGGCGGGCGCGGGCGGGGTTCGCAAGCGGGCCGAGGAAGTTCAGCACCGTCGGCACCCCGAGCTCGGGCCGGACCGGCGCCGCGTGGCGCATCGCCGGGTGGTAGCGCGGAGCGAAGCAGAACCCCATGCCTGCCTCCTCGACGCAGCGCGCGACCCCCCGTGGTCCGAGGCTAACCTCGACCCCCAGCGCTTCGAGGACGTCCGCGGTGCCGACCGAGGAGGACGCGGCGCGGTTGCCGTGCTTGCACACCCGTGCGCCGGCACCCGCGGCGATGCACGCGGCGAGCGTCGAGACGTTGATGCTCGACAGCCGGTCGCCTCCCGTGCCGACGACGTCGACGACGTCCCCGTCGATTCGGAGCGGCACGGCGTGCGCCAGCATCGCCTTCACGAGCCCGGTCATCTCCTCCACGGACTCGCCCTTCATTCGCAGGGCGACGAGGAGCGCGGCGGTCTGGGCGGGGGTCGCAGCGCCGTCGAGCACCGCGCCGATCACGGCCGCCGCCTCGTGCTCGGCGAGCGACTCGCCGGACATGATGCGCCCGAGCACGCCGGGCCAGCCTCCGAGGTCGGCGAACGTCCCGCGGCCCGTCAGCGCGCCCGACGCCACGCCGGCGTCAGTCCCACCAGAGGTCACCGTCGATCACCCCACGTCCTATCAGATCCAGCTGGACCTGCGAGGTCCCCTCCACGATCGTGAGCTGGCGCGCGTCGCGGTACCACAGCTCGGCCGGGTGATCCTCCATGTAGCCCGCCGCACCGAGCAACTGGACGGCGAGCCCGGACGCCCGGACTGCCAGCTCGGTGGCGTAGTACTTGGCCATCGAAAGGAGCGGCACGTCCTCCTTCGCGAACCGTCCAGCGTCCGCCATCGCGGCGGCTCGGTAGGTGAGCAGGCGGGCGGCCTCGATATCGACCGCGCACTTGGCGATCTCCCAGCGGATCCCCTGGAAGTCGGCGATCGTCTTTCCGAACGCGGCCCGAGCCTTCACGTAGTCGGTCGCGTACATGAGCGCGCCCTCTGCGAGGCCGATGCCCCTCGCGGCGACGACCGGACGCATCGAGTTCAACCCCAGCATGGCCAGCCGGAAGCCGCCGACCTCACCGATGACATTGTCGGCAGGGACGTGCACGTCGTCGAGGACGAGCTCGCCGGTGTCGACCCCACGGACCCCCATCTTCTTGTCGGTGCGCCCGACCGAGACGCCGTCGAAGGCGCGCTCGACGATGAAGGCGGTGATCGAGTCGTGGGCCCGGCTCTGCGGGTCGCCCGTCTTGGCGAAGACCGTGTACCAGTCCGCCTCGCGCACGCCCGACATCCAGCACTTCGTCCCCGTGAGGACCCACCCTCCGGGCCGGTCCGGGTCGGGCACCGCCCGGGTCCGCATCCCCATGACGTCGCTTCCCGCCTGCGGCTCGGACAGCCCGAACGCCGCGCGCTGGCGGCCCTCGGCGATCGGCGGGAGGTACCGGCGCTTCTGGTCCTCGCTGCCGGCGATGAGCACGGGTCCGGTCGGAAGCCTCGTGAGCAGGAGCATCAGGGCTGCCGTGCTCGAGTACTTGGCGACCTCTTCGACCGCAACCGTGAGCCCGAGGACCCCGGCGCCGGAGCCCCCGAGCTTCTCTGGGATGCAGAGCCCGAGGAGCCCGGCGTCACGGAAGGCGGCGAACAGGTCGGCGGGGTACTCTCCGGTCCGGTCGATCTCGCGAGCGCGAGGCTTCACCTTGTCGCGCGCGAGCCTGCGTGCCGACGCCTGGAGCTCCTGCATCTCTTCAGGGAGTTCGAAAGTCACGGCACATGACGCTACCGCGCGGCCGAAGCCGCCCTTCCAAGCCCCTGCAGGCTGGGCGCCGGGAGCGCGGGCTCCCAGCGGGCCGACACCGTCAGGCCGACACCGTCAGGCCGACTTGCGGCGCTGCCGCAGGATCCGCCGGCGCTCCCGCTCCGTCGTTCCTCCCCAGACGCCCTCCCGCTCGCGCTGCGCCAGGGCATGCTCGAGGCACGCCTGGCGGACCGGGCACACCTCGCACACGCCCTTCGCCGCCTCGGCCTCGGCGTCGTCGTCGCTCTCCGGAAAGAAGATCTCGACGTCGATGCCCCGGCAGGCGGCCCGCTTGCGCCACGTGGCAGTCATGGAACGCACATCCTCTGCACTGGTCTGGTAGGGAGGGTCTGGTAGGGCTTGTTTGGTGGGGCTGTTCTGGTAGGGAAGATCGGGTTGGGCGGGCCTGCCGGCTGCCGGGGCGCCTGGAGGCAATCGCTCTCCTCGCCCCTATCGCGGCAGAACATCGATTATGCCGCGCCGGTCACCGTCCTGTAAAGGGCGCGCAGAGGCGCTGCCACCCCTGGCCTGGGTGAACGCGCGATCGGGAGCCCCGGCGGAGCTGCTCGGACGCGTCAGTCGAGACGCGCGAGCGGGATCAGCTCGCTGCGGCCCTCGAGGTCCCCGGCGAGCTCGGCGCGCACCTCGGGGGACAGGACCGCGCGGGCCTCGTACTCCGGGTGGCGCACGACCAGGGCTGCGACATCCCCGCCCGAGAACCGGGCCCGGGCACGGGGCGGGAAGGCGAAGCGGACATAGTGCACCGCCGCGGTCACGTTCTCCCTGGTCAGAGCCTCGGCATGGGTCGCCTCGGGGGCAGACGGCACGACCACTTCGACGGGATCTCCGAGCTCGAAGGCGAGCGCGCGCTCGATCCCGACCAGCCGCGGCAACCAGTGGCGGAGGTCCGCCTCGGTGGTGAGCTCGACGAACAGGGTGGCGGAGAGCTCGCCCGCCTCGGGCAGGAGGCGGTTGTAGACGTCCAGCTCTTGCTGGACGCCCTCGTCGGTCGCGATCCGCTCGGCGCGCGCCATCTCCTGGACCTGGAACCGCACGGTGTCGGCACATTCGAAGACGATCGTGAGGACGGGGCCGAGGGCGACCCGGCGCCGCCGCTTCAGCTCGATGATGTGCCGGCGGTAGTCGTCACGGGCGCGTTCGTAGGCGCGCAGGTCGAGGATGTCGCCGACGCCGAGCAGGCGGGCGGACACGGTCGCGCTCCCGGCCTCGGGCCGAGACGCTCAGGAGACGGACTCGAGCCCCTTGGTGAAGCGGCCCGCGTGGGACTTCTCCGCCCGCGCGAGGGTCTCGAGCCACTCCGCGACCTCGTCGAAGCCCTCCTCGCGGGCCGTCTTGGCGAAGCCCGGGTACATCTCGGTGTACTCGTAGGTCTCGCCCTCGATCGCGCTCTTCAAGTTGTCCGACGTCAACCCGACCGGGGAACCCGTGACGGGGTCGCCCACCTCGCGCAGGAAGTCGAAGTGGCCGAACGCATGCCCGGTCTCCCCTTCGGCGACAGACCGGAAGAGGGCCGCCACGTCCGGGTAGCCCTCGACGTCGGCCTTCTGAGCGAAGTACAGGTAGCGGCGGTTGGCCTGGCTCTCGCCGGCGAACGCGGTCTTCAGGTTCTCTTCGGTCTTGGAGCCCTTGAGCTGGGGCATTGCTCCTCCTGGTGTTGGAAGCTGCTTGTCGTGTCGTCGAGCGTACGTCGAGCGTACGTGTTGAAGGGTCGGTCGGGGCCTCGATGGTCAGCCCGTCGCCGCGTCGCGCGCGCGGGAGCTGCACTGCCCCCGTGGCGGGACCTTGCGGCCGCCGGCGCCGAAGAGCCTCGTCAGCTCTGCTGGGGACCGCATCGCCCTCAACCCTATCGTGAGCACCGTTGTACCTCGACGTGAGGCAACAGGGTGGGCCACGTGAACAGGTGCAGGTGGCCCCGGTCCCCGGCAGGTGGCCCCGTTCCCGAGGTGCAGGTGGCCCCGTTCCCGGGCGGGTGGCCCCGTTCCCGGGCGGGTCGACGTGAGCTCCCGTCTCCCACCTGGTGGGACGACGGCTCAGCCAAGCGGGGTGCAGGGCGGACACCTCTTTGCCCGGTTCTCCCGGGCCGCCCTTCATCGC
>JAJYGM010000578.1 GCA_021785095.1 Actinomycetes bacterium | reverse complement strand
CCCGTATGAACGCCCCCCGCTCTCCAAGGAGTACCTGCGCGCCGAGAAGGACTTCGACGCCGCCGCGGTCCATCCCGCCGGCTTCTACGACGAGCACGACATCGAGCTGCGCACCTCGACCGTGGTCAGCGCGATCGACCCGACGGACAGGTCGGTCACCTTGTCGTCAGGAGAGCGAGTCGCCTACGACCGGCTGTTGCTCGCCACCGGAGCCACCCCGCGGCGCCTGTCGGTAAAAGGAGCCGACCTCGAAGGCGTGCGCTACCTGCGCGGCGTCGAAGACGCCGACACGCTGCGCCGAGACCTCACCCCCTCGGCGCAGGTGGTGGTGATCGGAGCGGGATGGATCGGCGCGGAAGTCGCCGCGTCTGCCCGCCAGCTCGGCGCGTCTGTCTCGATGGTCGAGTTGGCCACGGTGCCGCTCGAGCGGGTCCTCGGACCCGAGGTCGGCGCCGTCTACCGTGACCTGCACGCCAGCCACGGGGTCGACCTGCACTTCGGCGTCGGCGTCGAGGCCGTCGTCGGATCCAAGACCGCAGAGGCCGTGCGGCTCTCCGACGGCTCCGTGCTACCGGCCACGGTCGTCGTCGTGGGGGTGGGGGTGGCGCCGAGGGCCGAGCTCGCAGAGACAGCCGGCCTGGCCGTCGACAACGGCGTGGTGGTCGACGAGCACCTCGCGACGAGCGCACCGGGCATCTTCGCCGCGGGCGACGTCGCCAACGCCTTTCATCCGCACTACGGCTGCCGGATCCGCCTCGAGCACTGGTCGGCCGCGCTCAACCAGGGTCCTGTCGCGGCGCGCTCCATGCTCGGCCAGGGCGTCGTCTACGACCGTACCCCCTACTTCTTCTCCGACCAGTACGACCTCGGCATGGAGTACCGCGGCTGGGCCCCCGACTTCGACCAGGTGGTCTTGCGCGGCGACCCCGCCAGCGGGGCGTTCCTCTCCTTCTGGCTGCGCCACGGACAAGTGGCGGCCGCGATGAACGCCAACGTCTGGGACACAGGAGACGCCATCGAGGCACTGCTCCAGGCCGACCGACCGCTCGACCCGGTCCTCCTCGCCGATCCCGAGGTCGACCTCGCCCAGCTCACCGGTCCACTTGCGGGCTGAGCGTCGACACAGGCCGTCTGCTCAGCCCTCAGCCGGACCTCCGTCCGCACCGCCAGGATGCTCGAATCGGCAACCTGCACGATGGCCCTGAGTCTCGATCGCACCGCACTCGGGGCAGACGAGGTGCGCCCAGCACGCTGGATCCCCGCCGTCGGCTCGTTCCGTTGCTTCAGGTTCCATCGGAGCCTCCTCCCCAGCGAACTGCTGGTCGCCGTGAACAGGATCGCCGTGAACAGGTCGCCTCACCCCACAGCCCGACAAGGAGCGGCATCGGCACGGGCCGCCGCCCACGACGGGCGCTTGCTGCTCGGCCGCAGCTGCTCATCGCGGCCGAGGCTCGTCGCCGAGCAGCGCATCGAGCCGTTCGGCCAGCAAGGACGCGGCCCCCTCACCGAGGTCCCTGACCACCTGCGCCGCCGGTAGGGACCGGCGCACGAGGCCCACGCCTTGGCCGGCATAGATGTAAGCGGTGTCGAAGTCGTCTGCCTCGCGGGCTTGCGCGAGATGGCGCCGTGCGCCAGCGTCGGCGGCCAGCTCTGTCTCGCGGCCGTGCCAGGCGTCGGTGAAGCGGTTGCGCAGGGCTCGACCAGCGAAGCCCTCGGGCCAGCCGATTCCCTGGGCGACGTCGAAGACCCGGGTCAAGATCGTGTCGGTCTCACCTGCCGCCAGCACCTTGGCCCGAGCCTCGGGCTTGGTGCGGGCTTCCGGGCAGGCAAGCAGGCACGTGCCCACCCAGGCGCCCGCTGCCCCCGCGGCCAGCACCGCGGCGAGACCGCGCGCCGTCGCGATCCCGCCGGCGGCTACGACCGGCACGTCGACCGCGTCGAGCACGACCTGGAGGAGCGGCAGCGTGCCCACCGTCCCGGTGTGGCCGCCGGCGTCGGTCCCCTGCGCGATGACGATGTCGACGCCCGCGTCTGTCGCAGCGATCGCCCCGGCTCTGTCGTGGACCTGGGACGCCACCAGGATGCCAGCAGCGTGCAGCACCTCGACGTAGGGACCAGGAGAGCCGAAGGAGACCGACACGAGCGTCGGACGGGCCGCCGCCGTCTCATCGAGCAGCTCGGGACGGTCCTCGAGAGCCCACGCCATGAGGCCGATCCCGTAAGGAAGGCGTCCCCCATCGCTCGCGACGGCTGCCTCACGGGAGATGAGCTCTGCTCGGTCCGCGCTCCCGACACCGATCATGCCGAGCCCGCCGCCTTCGGTGACCGAGCGCGCCAGGGCTCCGTGGGCGACGCCTGCCATCGGCGCCCCGATGATCGGCAGCGCCATGCCGAGACGCTCGGTCAGTGCCATCCGCAACTTCATCTTTCAATCGTGCCAGGTCGCAGGCGTAGGGGCTCGGAGAAGCAGGCGACCGCCACCCGCCAAGGCTCGAAGCGGTCGATGCGAGACGCAGAAGATCACGGACGGGCACCGGCCAACGCGCCCCGGCGCCGGAAGGTGAGACGGCACCCGGCTCGACGCGGATCCTTGGCCACGAGCCCCTCGACGTCGAGACCGCCGAGGCCCTCGGCCAACCCCTCGGCGAGACCGAGATGCAGCTGGCACACCGTGTCGGGATCCGACCGCGCCACATCTGAGAACGGGCACCGCCCGAGCACGAGCTCGACCTTGCGGCCCCGCTCCACCCGCGTGGGCCTGAACCCCCGCCGAGCGATCTCGGCCTCGAGGAGCTCGACGCTCTCGCCTTCTCCGGCCAGCTCCGCCCCCCGGCGATGCCCCTCCTGGCGCCCGACCTGGCGTGGCTCGAGGTGCCGGCGCACCGCGTCGGAGAGCAGAGCCGCCAGCCAGGCGTACGCGCCCGGGGTGCCCCATCTCCCTGCCGTCTCGGGCGCGAGCCGGTAGAGCAGGCGCGGCCGCCCCGGCCGGGAGCGCTGCTCGACCTCCTCTACGACCAAGCCGGCGTCTTTCAGCACCGCGAGGTGCTGGCGCACCGCATTGTGGTTCAGCCGCACGTGCTCGGTCAGCTCCGCCACGCCTACCGGGCAAGGAGCATCCGCGATGTAGCGGAACAGGCGGTGACGGGTCGGGTCACCAAGTGCCCGGGCCTCACGCTGCAGCTCGTCTTCTGGCATCTCGCGCCTTCTCATCGTCGATATTCTAGTCTATACCGGAACAACGATCCTCGCGGCCAGCGGAGGCCCACTGGCCCCAACCCTGCGCCGCGCGCCTGTGATCGCAGCCGTGGTGGCCTGGCGGACCCGCGACGACAAGCGCAGGCGCCACCAGCGCCCTTCGGGAAAAGGCCAGCACCACGGCCCTGCATCCGCGCGACTCGAGGCCGGCCGAGGTGGCCACAGCCTTGTCTGGCACGAACAGCCTGGGCCCCTCGGGCATGTCACCTCGAGCACTGCGAAGATCCTCCACAAAGAGCACGCCTGAGGACTACTTGCGCGGTGTCCGCTCACGGGCTCACCACCCCATCAGGGAATTCAGTGGCCCGCGTCTCGCCGGTCGTCGTACGTCCGCCGGCGCGCGTCCGCATGGGCCCGCCGTCGCCGGGTTGGCTCTCGCCGACGTGATCGAGGGCCATTGCCCATCGGCGGGTACGTCGAGACGTCGCCCCGTGCGGTCACCTCCGGCTGTCGGAGCCGCCCGCTGAGGCTGCGGCATCGCGCGACCTCCGACCACCCGACGGCGCCTGTGTCATGTCCCCCGGTGCGGTAGGAGAATGGGTGCATGCGTAGCATGTGGGGTGTCCTGGCTGTGATGGTCGCCGCGACCGGAGCGGCGGTCGCCATCAGCGTGGGGGTGCCGTCTTCGGCGATCAAGCTTCCCGGGCCGGTCACGGTGCGTGCCGCCACCTCGGGAAGCGGGCCGAGCAGCGCGACCTCGACCGGAGCCGGTTCGCGCGCCTCGCTCGGTGCCGAGGACCAGCCCGTGAAGGTCGTGACACCGGATCGTCCGGTCTCGAGCCTGCCGGCGCCCATCGGTAGCGACTCCCGGGAGGCCGAGCAGTCCAAGTCGGGGGCACGGTTGCCGACGAGGACCCCATCCACGTCGACTGCCACCGACCGGTGACAGGCAAAGGGCAGGCGTCTTGGCTGGCGCCCCCCGTTGCGCCGTGCACGGGTGAGAGGTCGGCGGGGTCCCAGCGGGCCGGCGCCGACACCCGGGTCCGACCCGCCAACAGCCCTGCGTCGGTGGGTCGCCGAGGGTGGCGCAGGCTGTGGCCCCTCCGCAGCGGGACAAAGGTGCTGGTCGTCCACGGGGTGGTCCTCGTGGTGGTGCTGGGCGCGATGACCATCGAGGTGGTCCACGGGTTCAGCTCGCACTACACGCACACGATCGCCTCGGACCTCTCCGAGGAGGGCCCCGAGTACGCCCGGGCCGCAGCGCAACGTCCCGCGGGGCAGGCCATGACCGTCTTCTCGCGTGCGTACCTGCAGACCCATGTGCTGGCCGCAGGGCACCTGCTGCTGGTCGGGCTCACAGGCCAGCCGACTCTCGCCAGCCCGGGGGGCGCGGTGCTGGCGTCGAGCCCGACCGTGGTTCGTTGGCTGTCTGCGCCTCCCGCCCGCTCCCAGCTGCGAGATGTCACCGCGGGCGGCTCGAGCTACCTCGTGCTGGCCAGCCCCATCCAGACGACCGGCAGCTCGACGATCGGCGTCCTGGTCGCCGCGGCCAGTCTCCAGGGCCTGCAAACCCAGCGCGACCAGGTGCTGCTCCTGGCAGGCGCCGAGGCGGCCGTCGCGCTCGCAGCAGCGCTCCTCAGCTCGTTCCTGGTCATGCGCCGCCTGCTGCGCACCGTCGGCATGGTCACCCAGGCGGCGGTGGATGCCAGCGTGGACGACCTCGGCGCGCGCCTCGGCAGCGAGGACCGCTCGGATGACGAGGTGGGTCGGCTCCGGGGCGCCTTCGACGGCATGCTGGAGCGAATCGCGACCGGTCTCGACGCGCAGCGCCAGCTGC
>JAJYGM010000275.1 GCA_021785095.1 Actinomycetes bacterium | reverse complement strand
AGGCGCAGGAGCAGATGAAGCTGGCCAACGATTATCCGGACGTCGTCATCGCCTGCTGCGGCGGCGGCAGCAATCTCGCCGGCATCGGGTTTCCCTTCCTGCGCGACAAGATCAGCGGCAGAAAGAATCCGCGGGTGGTGGCTGTGGAGCCGGCCTCCTGTCCGACCCTGACGAAAGGTATCTATGCCTACGATTTCGGGGACACGGCGAAGCTCACGCCGCTCCTCTTCGTCGGGACCGTCCGGACCGATCTCGTGGACGATCCGGCCGAAGAGGGAGACGAGATGAGCGATCTCGATGTGTGCCCGGCTCATCGGTCCGATGGGATCGAGCCCACCGACGAGCCTCGCGACGACCGGGTAGAACTCCTCCTGCTCCAACCGCTCGTGCGGGAGGAGCTCGTCCACGAGGAACCGCTCGAGCTCCGACAGCCGCTGCGACGTCTCGGCCGAAGGCAGGTCCTCGAGCTCGTCCGCGACGGCACGGATCTCGGCAAGTCGCGGCCTCAACGCCAAGTGCTCTGCCGACAAGCGCTGGCTGAGGGCCGCCTCCCCGGTCGAGACCGCGTGGGTCCTTCGTGCCGGCCACAACGCCCTCAAGGCGTTCAGGATCACGATCACGTCGATCCCCTCCTGCGCGACTGCCCCGGGGAGCGCCGCGAGGAGACCGGCGGCGGCGACCCCCATCGCAAGGACGGACATCGCCATGCCTGCGCTCACGCTCTCGAGGGCTATGCGGCGTGACCGCTGCGCCGTGCGGAACGTCTCGACGATCCGGTCGAAACGATCCACCGTCACCACCACATCCGCAGCCTCCGACGAGGCTGAGGCTCCTCGCGCACCGAGCGCTACGCCGACGTCGGAAACCGCCAGGGCGGGTGCGTCGTTCACGCCGTCTCCGACCATCACGGTCGTGCCCCGGGCACGCTCGAGCCTGATCGAATCCACCTTCTCGGCCGGGGACCGCTCGGCCAGCACCTCGTCGACACCCAGCACGGCTCCGACCGTCTCCGCCACTGCCTGGCGGTCTCCGCTCGCCATGACGATCCGACCGATCCCTAGAGACCGCAACTGCCGGATCGAGCGACTGGCGTCCGGGCGGACAGGGTCCTCGAGCAGCAACGCGCCACCGAGGCGGCCGTCGACCTCCACGAACACCGACATCGACGCGTCGAGCTCGGTACGACGACGAAGGCGCCGGGCGAAGCGATCGCCTGCCGTGCTCAACCACTCCGCTCTCCCGGCGCGCACCCGGTGGCCGTCGACGACTCCGGATGTGCCGGCGCCGAGGACCTCCTCGACGTCGGCTGGCCAGCTGAGGGCCAGGCCGCGCTCGGTCGCTGCTCGGACGACGGCGGACGCGAGCACGTGAGGTGAGGTCTGCTCGAGGGACGCTGCGAGCCTGAGCATGTCGTCAGGATCCGTCCCGGGGGCCGGTGTGACCTGGGTCACTCGCGGCTCGCCCCGGGTGACCGTCCCGGTCTTGTCGAACACGAGGACTCTCGCCGTCGCAAGTCGCTCGAGGACTCCGCCACCCTTCACGATGACCCCCGAGCGCGCCGTCCTCGACAGTCCGGCCACGAGAGCGATCGGCGCAGCCAGGATCAACGGGCACGGGGTCGCAACGACGAGAACCGCCACGGCGCGGGCGGAGCTGCCCGAGAGCCCCCAGGCGACGCCGCAGAGAGCGAGAGCAAAGGGGATGAATCCGACCGCAACGCGATCCGCCATCCGGACGAACGGCGCCCTCTCGGACACCGCCTGCGAGACGAGCCGGATGATGCCGGCGAACGTGCTCTGCTCAGCCGTCGCGATGGCCCGCAGGTCGAACGGACCGCCGACGTTGACCGCGCCGCTCTCGACGAGCTCGTTCCTCGCGAGCGTGGCAGGCACGGACTCGCCGGTCAGTGACGACAGGTCGAGCACGGCAACGCGCGACTCGACACGCCCGTCGACCGGCACGATCTCGCCCGGCTTCACGAGAAGGAGGTCGCCCGAGCCGACCGATCCGAGCGGTGGCTCCGAGACGCGGCCATCCGTCTCGTAGCGGTGGACCACCTGCGGGGCGTGCCGGAGCAGGCGCGACAGATCGGCCTCGGCCCGTTTCGACGCCCAGCTCTCGAGCAACCTTCCCGTGGCCACCATCAACGCGATGACGGCGCTGGCGGCATATTCGCCGACAGCGACGGCGCCGCCGAGCGCCAGCGCCGCGAGCACGTCGACACCGATCCTGCGCGCCAGGAGAGCCGAGACGGTAGCGGCCACCACGGCCACGAGACCGAGTGCAGCGGCACTCGCCCAGAGGCCGTCCGCAAGAGCGTGCGCACCAGCGAGCGCTGCCGCCACGCCCCCGATGAGCGCGGCGGAGCACCACACGAGCAGTGCCCAGTCCAGCCGCGACCGGCCGATTGCCAAGCGCCGAGGACGGGCTGCCACACGTTCGAGGCTAGGCACCTGCGCGCAGGAGCGGTAGGGTCAAATGTCCTGCTCCGGGACAGTGATGACCTACGGCCCTACCCATGGTCGGCTCCTCGGAGCACGCTCTCGTCGAAAGCGGATGAGATGACCACGACTCTGCGCCGGGGCGTCCGGCAGGGCCTCACCGACCAAGAGGTCGCGGCGCGCCGGCAGGCCGGCCAGTCGAACGCCACAGCAGCCGGCACCAGCCGCTCGTGGGTCGCGATCGTGCGCGCGAACGTGCTCACGCGCTTCAACGCGCTGCTCGGCGGCCTCTTCGTTGTCATCCTCGTCGTCGGACCACTCCGTGACGGTCTGTTCGGGATCATCCTCGTGCTCAACACGGGGATCGGAATCGTCCAGGAGTGGCGCGCCAGGCGGACCCTGGACCGTCTCGCGCTCCTGCACCAGCCGACGGCGACGGTGATCCGTGAGGGGGCCGAACAGGCAGTGCCACCAGACGATGTCGTCCTCGGTGATGTGCTGGTTCTCGGTCGAGGCGACCAGGTGGTCGTGGACGGGGAGCTTGTCGAGGCGAGCGGGCTCGAGCTCGACGAGTCGCTCCTCACCGGTGAGGTCGATCCCGTCACGAAGGCCGTCGGCGAGCAGGTGCTGTCCGGCAGCGCTGTCGTCGGCGGCTCGGGGATCATGGTGGCGACCGCCGTCGGAGACGACGCCTTCGCTCAAGGGCTTTCGAGTGAGGCCAAGCGGTTCAGCCTGGCGAGCTCGGAGCTCCAGACCGGCAACAACACCATCCTCCGCCTCATCACCTGGGTGATCGTCCCTGTGGCGGCTCTGCTCACCTGGAGCCAGCTGACAGGGACGCTCGGTGTGGCAGAGGCGCTTCGTGGCTCGGTCGCCGGCGTCGCCAACATGATCCCGGAGGGCCTCGTCCTCCTCACCAGCCTTGCCTACGCGGCGGGAGCGATCCGCCTCGCGCGACGGAGCGTGCTCATCCGCGAGCTCGCCGCTGTCGAGGGCCTCGCCCGTGTGGACACCCTCTGCATCGACAAGACGGGCACGCTCACGACCGGAGAGCTGCGGCCTCTCGAGATCCGGCGGATCGACCACGAGGTGCCGGCCGACCAGGTCGTGGCGGCACTGGCCGCGACAGAGGAGAGCCCGACCGGCAGCCTGAGGAGCCTCGCAAGTCTGATCGATCCGGGCCTCCCGGTCCCTCGATGCAGCGCAAGCGTGCCCTTTTCCTCCGAGCGTCGCTGGAGCGCCGCGACGATCCCCGGCCTCGGCTCGTTCGTGCTCGGAGCCCCCGAGGCGCTCCTCACTTCGGCTGACGGGGCAGACGCCGACAGGTTGCGGCAAGAGATATCCGAAGAGACGCGCTCGGGCAACCGCGTGCTCCTTCTCGCACGAGCGCCTGGCGGACTGGAGGCCGAGACGCTCCCGGCACACCTCGAGCCCGTGGCCCTCGGGATCCTTGCCGAGGAGGTGCGCATCGACGCCGAGGAAACCCTGCGCTACTTGCGTGAGCAGGGCGTCGAGGTCAAGGTCATCTCAGGCGACAGCCCAGCGACGGTCGCAGCTATCGCTTCTCGCGTCGGCCTCGGGACGGCAGAGCCGGTCGACGCCACCGAGATGCGCGACTCGCCGGAGGCGTTGGCTGATCTCCTCGCACACCACACCGTGTTCGGCCGTGTCACACCCCGGCAGAAACGAGCCCTCGTCGCCGCCCTCCAGTCCTCCGGCCACGTCGTGGCGATGACAGGCGACGGTGTGAACGACGTGCTCGCCCTGAGGGACGCCGATCTCGGCATCGCGATGGGCTCGGGCAGCGCCGCTTCACGGTCGGCCGGGCGGGTCGTCCTGCTCGATGACGCCTTCGCCATCCTCCCGACCCTCCTCGCCGAGGGGAGGCGCGTGCTCGCGAACGTCGAGCGCGTGAGCAAGCTCTTCGTGACGAAGACCGTCTACGCCGCACTCCTCGCGCTCGCGATCAGCATCGCGCGCGTCCCGTACCCCTTCTATCCGCGCAACTTCACGCTCATCAGCACGCTCACGATCGGCGTTCCCGCCTTCTTTCTCGCCCTGCCGCCGGCCATCAGCAGGCTTCGGTCCGGCTACTTGAGGAGGGTCCGGTCCTTCACGGTGCCGGTGGGCATCGTGCTCGCTGCCGCCACGCTCACCATCTACCTCGTCGACCGCCACCATGGCGGCGGCACGCCGCAGGCTCGGACGGCCGCCACGATCGTGCTCGGGACCTGCGGATTGTGGGTTCTCGGCCACCTCGCCCGCCCGTTCACCTGGTGGAAGATCCTTCTCGTGATCGCGATGGCCGGCCCGTTCGCAGGCGTCGTCTTGCTGCCGTCGGCCCGTCACTTCCTGGCATTCCAAGCTGTGACCGGATGGTCGCTCGTCCTGTCGGCAGTCGTGGCCGGTTCCGCCATCGTCGTGCTCGAGCTCCTCTGGGGCGGGGCCGCGTTGCTGGGCCGATTCGCACCCGGGCGGGGGCGATCGTCGCCTGGCTCGTCGCCCCCCGAAGGGCCTCGCCGCGACCCGGAGAACGAGTAGATGCTGAGCACCATCCGGGACGTCGCGAGCAGCACGACGCCGGTCGCCGCCACGAGCGCGCCGAGGAGTTCCAGGAGGAGGGCGCCACCGCCCAACCTGATCCGCTCGTCGAGGATCGTGCTGCCGATCACGACGGCGACCGTCGGTTCCACGACCGCCACGACCGGCATCGAGAACGTGAGCGGACCGGCCTGGTAGGCGCTCTGCGAGAAGAGGAGCCCGAGGATCCCGACTCCGACGACGGCATAGGTCTGCCAACCGGCCAACGCCGCGCCCAGGCCCTGCTCGAGCAAGGACACCGTGGTCTTCGTGAGCACGGCGAGGAGTGCGAAGGCCAGTCCAGCTGCGGCTGCCAAGGACATCGCCCGCCGGCGAGGCCCGGCGCCGATGGCCGACCAGAGCGCGAGCACGATCGCACCTCCGGCCGCGGACGTCACGAGGACCCACATGACCCGGCTCGCGTTCGGTGTGCCGCTCGCCGGATCGGCGACGACGAGGAACAGCGACACACCGCCGCAGACAGCCATCACGGCGAGCCACTCACGCAAGCCTGGTCGGCCGTGGCGGACCAGGCTCGCGATCGGGACCGCGAACACGAGCTCGATGGTGATGAGCGGTTGCACGATGGCCACAGGTCCGAGTGCGAGGGCCAGCGCCTGCAGGCCGTACCCGCATACGAGCGCTCCGACTCCGGCGAGCCAGAGCGGGCGCCTCATGAGCGAGAGCAACAGCGAGAGACGGAGGGACTTCTCGCCTGACTCCCGGCTGGCTGCGCGTTGCTGCAGCAGCGCGGCCAGGGCGAAGAAGAGCGCGGCGGCGACGCCTGCCGCCACGCACCCGGGAAGGTTCATGCGGGCAGGTCGGACTGAGCAGTGAGCACGCCGGAGCGCTCGTCTCGGACGACACGCCCTGCGCGGAGCTCGATCACCCGTTCCGCACGACTGGCAACCTCGAGGTCGTGGGTCACCATGACGATGGTGGTGCCGTCCTCGTGCAACCGCTCGAAGATCCCGAGCACCATGGCGACGCTCTCGGGATCGAGGCTGCCCGTCGGCTCGTCCGCCAGTAGGACGCGCGGCCTGTTGGCGAGGGCGCGGGCGATGGCGACTCGTTGCCGCTCGCCTCCGGAGAGCTCCGGAGGCTTGCGGTGTGCCTGCGCCGCCAGGCCCAGCTCCCCGAGCAGCTCACGGGAGCGCGCTCGGCGCGCACCGGGCGTGTGTCCCGTCCCGAACATCGCGATCTCGACGTTGCGCCTCGCATCGAGGTGGGGCAGCAGGTTGTGCAGCTGGAACACGAGCCCGACCTCGGTCCTGCGGTAAGCGGCCAGGTGGTGGTACCGACCGAGGTCCTGACCGCGCACGAGGATGCGTCCCGACGTCGGCACGTCGAGTCCGGCGAACAGATGGAGCAGCGTCGACTTCCCGGCACCGGACGAGCCGACGATGCCCACCCACTCTCCCGACTCGATGTTGAACGTCACGCCGTCCAGCGCAGCCACGGCGCCACGCTCGTAGTGCTTTGCGACTTCCTGGACCTCGAGCTCGAGCGTGGCGTCAGTGGCCCGATCCCGATAGACGTGACGGAGCGGCACGGCTCACTCCCTCCGCAGGGCAGCCAGCGGACGCAGTCGCGCGGCCCGAAGTCCGGGGTAGAGCGCCGCGATCGCCCCGATGGCGATCGCCGTGTACAGCGCCGTCCAGAAGTCCCCGGCATTGAACGAGGCATGGAAGATCCCGCGCAGCGATGGAGCCCGCTCGAGCACGATCGCGAACACGACGGACAGCGCCGAGCCCACCATCGCGCCGATCAGGCTGATGGCGAGCGCCTCACCGACGACGAGTGCGAGGAGCCGGCGACGGGTCCACCCGATCGCCCGCAGGAGCCCGAACTCTCTGATCCGCTCGATGAACGAGAGCAGCATCGTGTTCATGACGATGATCACGCCGATGAAGAGGGCGACGATACGCGCTCCGGACTGGGTGGCCGAGAGGAACGCGAGATTCCGGTCCACCAGCCCGAACTGGGTGAACGTGCTGACCGTGGCGAGGTTCGGGTTCTCCGAGTCGATCCGCGCGCGCACGGCGGCAACCGACTTCCCTCTCTCGACGCGGACGAACGCCATCGTCACGAGTCCCGCCTTGCGCTGCATCCCTTGCAGCGTGACGAGCGGGAACATCGATCCCGAGTCGGCATAGCCCTGGCCGGTGGAGTAGAGCCCGACGATGTGCTCCGGCGTGCCGCCGATGTCGATCGTCTGGCCGACCTTCTTGTGCAGGTTCTGTGCCGCCTGCCAGCCGAGCATGACGTCGTTGGTCGATCGCGGTCCGTAACTCCTGCCGGCGACGACATGCACGCCGAAGGGCGCGAGCTCGCTCGGCGCCAACCCGATCTCGAGGAAGATGGGATTGTCGGAGTTGAGCTTCACCATCGCCACGAGAACGCCGACGATGCTGGCGACCCCCGGCGTCTTTCCGATCGTCGCAACCTGCGCTTCCGTGACGACGCTGTTCAGGATGTCGGAGGCATCCCGCTGAGCGATGCTGAAGTCTGCACGGCCCATCTCGAGGACTTCGGCCGCGGACGAACGCAGGCTCTCGGTCACGACGCCGAGGGTCACGACGGTCATCACCGCCAGCGCCACGGCGATCGAGGTCAGGGCGGTGCGGGTCTTGCGGGTCCCCAAGTTGTGCAGCACCAACTCGAGAAACGTCATCCCTGCTCCAACTTCCTCCGTGCCCTGCGTCTCAGGGACGAGCTCACGTATCGGGTGTCGTGGCTGATCGTACGGACGGTTCGCACCGCGAGGTAGGGCCGAACGGCCCTCATCGGCCACGCTTGCCCGCTCGCCGCTCGACGACCAGATTGGAGGGATGGTCGAGGGTTTCGTCGCGCCGGGTTTCGAGCCTGTGCGTGTTGAGTTTGCCGCCAACTTCCGTGACCGTGGCGAGGTCGGCGCTTCGGTCCACGCCATCGTCGCTGGTCGGGTCGTCGTCGACCTCTGGGGAGGACTGGCTGACCCTCTGTCCGGCCGGCGGTGGCAGCAGGACACGCTCGTCGACTTCTACTCAGCCGGAAAACCGCTGGTCGCGACGCTCGTGCTGCGACTGATCGACGCCGGGCTGCTCGAGCTCGACGCTCCGGTCGCATCGGTCTGGCCTGAGTTCGCCGCTTCTGGCAAAGGACAAGCGACCATCCGCCAGGCTCTCAGCCACACAGCCGGTGTCCCGGCCATCTCGGCGACTCTCACCAACGAGGACCTCTGGTCCTGGGACACGATGGCGGGCGCCCTCGCCGCCACACCGGCCTGGTTCGAGCCCGGAAGCCGGCTCGTGTACCACACGAACACCTTCGGCCATCTTGCCGGTGAGATCGCCCGGCGCGCGACCGGCAAGATGCCCGGCAACCTGCTCGAGGAGATCGCCACAGAGCTCGGTGCAGACGTTCACTTCGGCCTCACCTCCGCCGACGTCGACCGCTGCGCCACGGTCATCTGGCGATCGGAGCGGTCACCGATCGTCCTTCCGCAGTCGGATCTCGAACCCGACCATGCCATGGTGCTGAAGGGCTACTTCAACCCGCCTGGCTACTCCTCCGTCGGTGTCGTCAATTCCACCGAGTGGCGCATGGCGCAGGTACCGTCCACGAACGGTCACGGCACGGCGGCAGGGATCGCCTCCTTCTACGCCGGCCTGCTCGAGCCGGCGCGGGTGCTGAGCGAGCAGATGCTGCGCGAGGCGACCCGGGTGCAGGCGGCTGGTGAGTGCCCGGTCCTCGGTGAGCCGGTGGCGTTCGGGCTCGGGTTCGTCCCGACGTCCCCGCGGCGGCGCTTTGGCCCCGACGCGGGTTCGTTCGGGCACTTCGGTACGGGGGGTGCGGTCGGTTTCGCCGATCCGACGGCCGAGTTGGCGTTCGGATACGTGATGAACGACGTCATCCCGAGGTGGCAGAGCACGCGCAACCGAGCCCTGATCGACTCGCTCTACGCCTGCCTGTGACCCTCCCCGGCCGACCGAGCCTCGGCCGGTCAGACGCGCCGGCTGGCAACCAGTACCGGGATGACCCGCTCAGTGTTCTGCTGGTACTCCGCATAGGGCGGGTAGGCCTTGACAGCACGATGCCACCACTCATCGCGCTCGGCGCCGGAGATCTCGCGCACCACCGCGTCGAAGGGCGCCGGCCCGTCCTGGATCATCACCGCGGTCGGGTCGGCCGTCAGGTTCTGGTACCAGACCGGGTGATCCGGCGCTCCGCCCTTCGACGCAACGAGCGCGTACTCACCCTCATGCTCGACCCGCATCAACGCGAACTTGCGGATCTTGCCGCTCTTGCGGCCGCGGGTCGTGACGATGATGACCGGCAGGCCGGTGTCGCGAAGCGTGTTCGCGCGCTCGCCACCGGACGCCTCGTACTCGGCGACCTGCTCGCTCACCCACGACGCGGGACTCGGTTCGTACTCACCTTCTAGTGGCATACGGTCATGCTACGGGTGGACGGGGCCCCACGAGCGACCGGCGTCGCGGTCTCTCAGCCGAGCGAGCCCCCGCCACGGCGACGATGGTCTCGACGGCTCGGAACACATCCTCGTAGGACAGGTAGAGCGGAGCCAGGCCGAAACGGCAGAGGTCCGGCGCCCGGAAGTCTCCCACCACGCCCTTCGTGGTGGCCGCCTCGATGACGTCGTACGCCCTCGCGTGCCGCAACGACACCTGAGAGCCGCGCCGCTCGGGGACCCGCGGCGTCACCACTTCGAGAGCAGGCGATCCGACCTCGTCGACGAGCTCGATGAACAGCTTGCTCAGCGCCACGGACTTCGCACGCACCTCTTCGATGCTGACTCCGTCGAAGGCGTCGAGGGCCGCATCGAGGGCGGCGAGCGCGACGATGGGTGGCGTCGACGTGATGAACCTCCGGATCCCGGCCACGGGACGCCACTCGAGAGAGAACTCGAACGGCGCCGCATGTCCGAGCCAGCCGGGAAGCGGGTTCTCCAGCTCGTTCTGCAGCTCCCTGCGCACGTAGCAGAACGCCGGGGAGCCCGGCCCGCCGTTCAGGTACTTGTACGTGCAGCCGACGGCAAGATCGACGCCGTGCTCGTCGCAGCCAACGGGCACGGCCCCCGCCGAGTGGCACAGGTCCCAGAGTGCGAGCGCACCGCGCTCGTGCGCCAGAGCCGTGACGTCACGGCTCTGGCGCACGAGCGCGGTGCGGAAGTCCACATGCGTGAGGCAACAGAGCGCGACGTCGTCGTCGAGCGCCGAGGTCAGCTCTGTGCGGTCGACGAGTCGGAGCGTCGCTCCGGCGAGACGCGCCGCTCCCGCTGCCGCATACAGGTCGCTCGGGAAGTTGTCCGTCGTCGAGAGCACCACATGACGCTCGGGCCGGGCGGCGAGGGCAGCACCGACGAGCTTCGCGAGGGCGACGGACGTGGTGTCGGCCACGAGCACTTGACCTGGTGCGGCCCCGATGAGCCGCCCGATCCGGTCACCCACGAGCAGCGGCGCTTCCATCCATCCGCAATGCGCCCATCCGCCTGCGAGCTCACTCCCCCACTCCTCCACGACAACCCGGCGGACCCGATCGGCGACGCCCGTGCCGAGGGCGCCGAGCGAGTTCCCATCGAGGTAGACCTTGCCGTCTGCCAGAGAGAAACGCCGTCTCACCTCCCCGAGCCCATCCCCCGCGTCCATCGCCCTCGCGCGCTCGAGATCCCAGCCGGCTGCCACTGAAGCGATCGTAGACCGACGGCTGCTACCGGCTCCGATCCTCGATCTCCCAGGCGTGGTCGAGCACGTGCCAGATCCCCCGCCGGGCCGCGTACCGAAGGTTCCACCCCTTCTCGACTTTCGGGCTCCCATCAGTCGCCGACCGGACGACGTCGACCACCATCCCTCGGCGCCGAGCGATCTCGGCAGTGCTTGCCTCCTCGAGCTTCCAGCGTGCGAGACCCAGCTTCCTTCCGTACTCGACATCGGCACCGTTCACGTGGGCGGCGATGGCGTCGCGGTCCCGACCGCCTCCCCGCGGCCCCTTGCGCAGCTCGGCCGGCGCCACCGCGACCACGGCGTCGAAGTAGACGTACGCCGCCGCCAGCAAGGCAGCCGTACGCAGCCACTCCCCTGGTGCAGACTGTGCCGCGTCCCACGCATACCGGGCGTACGGCACGCCGAAGTCCGTGGCGGACGAGCCCTCGACACGCTCGGCCACCTCGACCGAGCTCGTGTCCGGATCGAGATCGACGCCAGCACGCTCCGCCACGATGGCGTAGCGGGGCGCGTAAGCGACGAGCGTCTCGAGCGCCGATTCCTCGTCGCGGCCGGACCGGCACCAGCCCGGCCACTCCAACGCCACCGCGAAGACGCGTCTCTTCCCGGTCTCGATCCCCACGATCATCCGATCCCTCCTGTCTCCCGTATCGCCAGCGCGGCGAGTGGCCGGTTCGTCGTCACCACGTCCACGTCGTCACGTTCGAGCCAACGCGCGAGCGCTCGATCCGAGTCGACGGTCCACACCAGCAGCTGCATGCCGTGCCTGGTGCACCACTCCCGCAGCAGTCGACCGGCGAGCAGGAAGTGCGCCGCGACGCCGGTCGCACCCGTGCGTTCGATCTGGCGGAACGGCAGCAGCTCCCCGAGGCGCACCAGCGCCAGCTCGCTGCGAGTCAGCCCGCGCGCGTCGCGCCCGATTGTGAGGAGCGCCGGCACGCCCGGATGGTCGTGCCGCACGGCTCTGATGGCACTGTGCTCGTTCGAGGTCACGACGACGCGCCGCGACCGCTCGAGCACGCGCTCCACGGCCTCGGTCTCGAGCCCGGCTTCCTTGACGTCGAGATGCACCTCGCTCACGCGGCCGGGATCGTGCTCGTCGAGCACGTCGAGGAACTCCTCGAACCCGAAGACCCGGCCGACCGCAGCGCGCCGGACTGCCGGGTCCGTCCACTCGAGAGCCGAGACCGGCCCGAGACCGGGCACATCCGCATCGTGAACGCACACGAGTCCGCCGTCCGCGGTACGCCGCACATCGACCTCGATGAGCTCGGCCTCGTGGGCGGCGGCGGACGCGAAGGCGGCGAGAGTGGCGTAGGGCGCGAGCTCCGCACCGCCGCGGTGCCAGGAAACTCTCGGGCGGGACGAGCCCGCCGTGTTGGGGACGCTCATCGGGCGATCACGAGGTACAACGTAGGGATGGCCCGGCCGCTGTGGAAGGACCTCGTAAGAGCTCGCGAGCAGCGCTCGATCGCGTCTCTGCCGACCGTCTCGAAGGTGCCGCTACCTCCCCGCCCGCACTGGAAGCTCGCTGTCGCCTCCACGATCATCGCGATCGCGGCGCTGGTGCTGAGCCAGACGCAGACCCACGGCGTGGTGCTCCTCCAGCACAAGGGGGATGTGAGCGACCACATCTGGTCGGGTGCGTGCTCGGGAGCGTTCCTCGTGTTCGGGAGCATCGCGATTCGCCGCCTCGCCACCCAGGTCTCCCGTCTCGTGCACGTCGGAGCCGGACCGACCGCTGCCGACGCACTGCGCATCATCCTGACGATCGTCGGCCTCGTGGTCGTGGTCATCTCCACCGTCATCATGATCGGTGTCAACCCGGGGAGGCTGCTCGCAGCGGCCGGACTCACCGGTGTCATCCTCGGCCTCGCCGCCCAGCAGAGCCTCGGCAACGTCTTCGCCGGCATCGTCCTCATGATCGCGAGGCCCTTCTCGGTCGGTCAGCGGATCCGGATCAGGTCAGGTTCCTTCGGCGGCATCTTCGATGCCGAGGTCCTCGCCATGGGGCTCACGTACGTCGAGCTCATGACCGACGACGGCCCTCTTCGCGTGCCCAACCTCGGGATGCTCGCGTCGGCTGTCGGCCCTGCGCCCGTGGCGAAGGCCGAACCCGAGGCTCCACATCTCTATGTCAACCGCACGATCGCCAAGCGCCCGGCCCGCTCGACCGCCGCCCACCAGCAACACCGGCCCGAGCAGCACCGGACGAGCGCCCGGCGCCCGCGGGAGGTCATCCGCCGGATGAGGCAACGCCGGTCCGAGGACGGAGAGCAGCCGCGGCCGGATCCCCGACAGCCGAGAGGGCCCGAAGGGCCGAAGGGTCCACCGGAGCCGGAGGAGCCGCCGGCAAGTTGATCGGTGCTCCTGGCGGTACCGTGCGCCCATGGCCAACGCAACGGCGATCGCGACGGCTCGGCTGCCCGTCACCTGGCTCGAGGTGTTCGCCGACCAACCGCTCGGCGGCAACCTGCACGTCGTCGTCCACGATGCCGACGTGCTCGACGACGCTACGCTCGCCGCCTTCGCCCGGCGGATGAGGCTGTCCGAGACGAGCTATGTCCAGTCGCCGAGCGAGCCGGGCGCCGACTACCGGCACAGGATCTTCACGATGGTGACCGAGATCCCGTTCGCAGGGCACCCCTCGCTCGGTACGGCAGCCGCCGTCGCCCGTGCTCGCGGCGAGCGATCCGCCCACCTCGTCCAGCAGACCGGTGCGGGTCTCCAGCCCCTCCGGGTGGACCTCGACGGCACTGGGGCGAGCGCGACCGTCGAGATCAGCCAGAACCCGCCCGCGCACCTCGGCGACACGGCTTCGGAGCCTCTCCTCGCCGCGCTCGGCCTCGCTCGAGGCGACGGGCGGACCGAGCTCCCCGCGAGTGTGATCTCGACGGGCCTTCCCACGCTCGTACTGCCGGTGAAGGACCTCGAGGCTCTTCAGCACGCGAGGCCCGACCTCGGGGCGCTCTCGGATGCTCTCGTCGCCGCTCCCGGTTCGCCGCTCACCTGCTACGTGGTCGTGCCTCCAGGGGCCGGCGGGGACGGCAGCAGGTGGCGCGCCCGTTGCTTCACCGATCAGGTGGGCGGCGGCGAGGACGCTGCGACCGGATCTGCAGCCGGTCCGCTCACGGCCTATGCCCATCTCCATCTCGGGGCCGATGCAGTCGAGATCGACCAGGGGGTCGAGCTCGGCTCGCCGAGCCGCCTCTCGGGGCGCGTCGACGGGGCCCGCATCGTCGTCGCGGGCAACGTGCGGTTCGTCGGAGCGGGGACGATCGAGCTTCCCGCCCGAGCCTGATCGTGGACGACCTCGTGGACGACCTCGCGTCGGCGCTCGGCCCGCGGGGCCTCGTGACCGACCCCGAGCAGATCATGTCCTATACGACCGACTGGACGGGGCGGTGGTCCGGCGCTGCCGCCGCCGTCGTACGTCCTCACGACGTCGACGAGGTGCGTTCGGTGCTGGAGATCGCGGACCGGCACGGTACGGCCGTGGTGCCCCAGGGGGGCAACACCGGACTCGTGGGCGGCTCGGTCCCCCGGCGCGGGCAACGCCGCCAGATCGTCCTGTCCCTCGCCGGGCTCGGTGGCCTCGAGCTCGTCGACGCCGGCGCCCACGTCCTCGTCGCCGGGGCCGGCACGACGCTGGCCGAGGCTCAGGCGGCAGCATCGGGCATCGGCCGGCACGTCGGCATCGACCTTGCAGCCCGCGACTCCGCCACCCTCGGCGGCATGCTCGCGACCAACGCCGGAGGCATGCACGTCATTCGTTACGGCCCGATGCGGGCGCGGGTGGGCGGGGTCGAAGCCGTCCTTGCCGACGGGACGGTCATCTCCCAGTTGAGCGGGCTCGTGAAGGACAACGTCGGCTGGGACCCGGTCGGCTTGCTCGCCGGTAGCGAGGGCACCCTGGCGATCGTGACGAAGGTCCTGATGCGCCTGGAACCGGCTCCCGCCCACCGCGTCACGGCGCTCGTGGCCGTCCGGGGCATCGCCGGCGCCGTCGCGCTCGTCGACGGCCCGCTCCGCCGCCTGGCATCGCTCGAAGCAGCCGAGCTGACGCTGGCGGATGGCATGGAGCTCGTGACCTCGCAGTTCGGCCTGCCATCGCCCATCGGCTCGGCTGCGCGGCCGTCTGCCTGGCTCACCGTCGACGCGGCCTCCGACACAGATCCGACGGACGAGCTCGCTGGCGCTCTCGACGATCCGTCCGTCATCGACGTCGCCGTGGCGTCCGACGCGGCGGCCCGCAGCCGGCTGTGGGCGTATCGGGAGATGCACACCGACGCCGTTTCGCACCTCGGGGTACCACACAAGCTCGATGTCTCGGTCGCGCCGCCGCGGCTGGCCGACCTCCTCGACGAGCTCCCCGGCGTGGTCGACCGGGTCGCGCCCGGTGCGCGCCTCATCGCCTGGGGACATGTCGCCGACGGCAACGTGCACGTGAACGTCGTCGGTCCACCGCCGGGCGAGGACGCCATCGATGACGCAGTCTTCCGCCTCGTGCTCGGGCTCGGAGGCTCGATCTCGGCCGAGCACGGCATCGGCATCGCGAAACGTCGCTGGCTGCGCCTCTCCCGATCCCCCGGAACTCTCGACCTCATGGCGAGGGTCAAGGCGGCCCTCGACCCTCACGACCTGCTCAACCCCGGTGTGCTCGTCCCCACCTGACCAAGCCGCTTCCGCCCACGTCTAGCGCAGCGCCACCGCCACCTGATCGATCTCGGCGAGGATCTCCGGCGCCAGGTTCACGTCGCCGGCCGAGGCGTTGGCTCGCGCCTGCTCGGCGGAGGTCGCTCCTGCGATCACACTCCCCACTGCCGGCTGCGCCGCCAGGCCGGCGAGGGCGAGCTCCGCCGTCGACACACCGGCCTTGTCCGCGATCGCCGCCAACCCCTCGATGACGTCGAACGTCGCATCGCTCGGGGCGTTGCGCCCGGACAGGCGGGAGCCCTCCGGCGCTTCCTCGCCCCGTCGCCACTTGCCCGTGAGCAGCCCGTTCGCCAGCGGGTAGAAGGGGATGACCGAGACACCGTGAGCGAGGCATGCCGGCACGAGGTCGAGCTCGGGCGTGCGCTCGAGCAGGGAGTAGTGGTTCTGAGCGGACACGAAGGCCGTGATCCCGCGGGTCTCGGAGACCCACGCGCTCTCGACGACCTGCCACGCCGCCAGGTTGGAGGAGCCGGCATAGCGGATCTTGCCCTGGTGCACGAGGTCGTCGAGAGCCGACAGCGTCTCTTCGAGCGGAGTCGCCCCGTCGGGACGGTGCAGTTGGTAGAGGTCGATCCAGTCCGTCTGCAGCCGCCGGAGGGACGCCTCCACGGCCTTCACGATGTAGCGCCGTGACGCCCGCGTCCCCCAGTCAGGCCCGTTCGTGCCACCCATGTCGGAGCCGAACTTCGTTGCGATGACGACCTCGTCGCGCCGGTCCTTGAGCACTTCGCCGATGATCGTCTCGGAGTTCCCGCGGTCGTAGCTGTCAGAGGTGTCGATGAACGTGATGCCCGCGTCCACGGCAGCTCTGATGACCGGTCTCGACCGCTCGAGGTCGAGGCGCCATCCGAAGTTGTTCGCTCCGAGGCCGATGATCGATACGGTGAGACCGGATTTCCCGAGCTGTCGATAGCGCATGGAGGGCACCGTAACGGCCCGGCCCGATCGTGCGGCTAGGAACATCCCGGAGCGTCGTTGTCCCGTACCTTCTCTTAGGAGGGCACCTGCTCTTCAACAGAGCGCCGGTCGACCACATCGAGAGGAGTGAGAGTGCCGACCACGGCAGATCCCAACCGGGTCACCCACGTCGGACGCAGAACCGTGCTCGGTCTCCTCGGTGTCGGCGTCGCCGGCATCGCCGTCGGCGCACAGGTGGACGGTGCCGTCGGCGGTGTGCTCACCAAGGTCTCGAGCTCGCTCGGCGGTCTCGGTGCACTCCTACCGGGCGCGGACAACTTCCGCATCTACACGGTGACGGGGACGATCCCCACCGTCGACGCTGCGAGCTACCGGCTGGTTGTCGACGGCATGGTGGAGAGGCCGCTCTCCCTCGGCCTCGACGACCTCCGCATCCGCCTGCCGCGCACGAAGCTCGTGCACTACTTCCAGTGCGTCACCGGGTGGCGGGTACCCGACGTGCGCTGGGAGGGTGTCCGGCTCTCCGCCGTCCTCGACGCGGCCGGCGTGCGGAAGGGGGCGACGGCGCTGCGTTTCTTCTCCGGCGACGGCGAGTACACCGAGAGCCTCACGCTGTCGCAGGCGCGGCTTCCGAACGTCCTCGTGGCCGATCGCATGATCGGAGACGACGTCACGCCCGACCACGGCGGCCCGGTTCGCCTCTACGTGGCGCCGATGTACGGGTACAAGTCGATCAAGTGGCTCGACCGCATCGAGGTGACGGACCGCATCGTCCCCGGCTATTGGGAGAACGGTGGCTACCCGGTCAATGCGTGGATCGGCGGGTGATGCTGGCGCGGGAGGTTCGTGACGGAGAGCAGGGGCGCGCCGTCGAGGTCGAGAGCGGGGTCGAGCGTTTCGACCTGACCGAACGGCTCGTCCACTGGACCACCGGGATCCTGCTCGTCTCGCTGCTCGTCACCGGGACGATCCTCTACGTGCCGAGCTTGATGTTGAGCGTCGGCCACCGCGCGACCATCGTCAACATCCACGTGATCACGGGTCTGGCGCTCGTGGCACCGATCGTGATCGGCCTCCTCGGTCGGCGGCGCGGCGCTCTTGTCGCCGACGTCCGGCGCCTGGACCGGTGGTCGAAGTCCGATTTCGCCTACTTCCGGCGAAAGGTCGGCGTCGCCACCGAAGCGGGCAAGTTCAACGGCGGCCAGAAGCTCGCCGCCGCCCTCTTCGCCGGCGGCATCCTCGCGATGCTCCTGAGCGGGATCGTGATGCGCTGGTCGCCGCCGTTCCCCAACGACTGGGCCAGGGGGGCCACGCTCGTTCACGACACGATCTACCTCGTGCTGTTCGTCCTCACGATCGGCCACATCCTCGTGGCGGTCTCCCGCCCGGTACAGCTGCGGTCGATGTTCACCGGACGGGTGCCTGCGGACTGGGCCCTCCGCCATCCGACAGATCCGACTCCACTTCGGCGGAGTGCTCGCCGAGAAGAGGGGGCGGCAGCCGGTAGGTCGCCGGCGTCCGGCTGAACCGCATCGGGCTCGCCACCTGCGCCCGAGGATCAGGCCGACTCGGCGGCCACGGCTGCCCGTCCGCCAGCACGACCGGCGAGAGCCCGACCCGTGCCGCCAGCGCGAACGCCTCGCCGATGTCGTTCACGACGCCGGACGGGACGCCGGCACCTTGAAGCTCCTCCACCCACTCCGCCGCCGTCCGCCCGAGCAACGCCTCTTCCAGCTCGGCGAGCATCTCCTCACGGTGCTCGACCCGCGCCGCGTTCCGGGCGAAACGCTCGTCCTCCCCCATCCACGCCTTCCCCACCACTCGGGCCATGGCGCGGAACTGCCCATCGTTGCCGACGGCGACGACGAAGCGGCGGTCAGAGGCAAGGAGCGTCTCGTACGGGGCGATGCTCGGGTGGCGGTTCCCCATCGCCCGTGGGACTTCTCCGGTCGTCAGGTATGTGGACGCCTGGTTGATCAACGAAGCGAGCGAGCTCGACAGCAGGTCCACCTCGACGCGTTGCCCGCGACCGCTCGACTGCCGCTCGACGAGCGCGGCCAGGATCGCGCTCGATGCGTAGAGCGCCGTCAGCACGTCGACGACCGCGACGCCGACCTTGCGCGGCTCGGCGTGCTCACCACCGTCGCCGGTGATCGACATGAGCCCGCCGACGGCCTGTACGAGGAAGTCGTAGCCAGGAAGTCTCGCCCCCTCCCCTTCCGACCCGAAACCAGAGACGGAGCAGTACACGAGCCTCGGGTTCGCTCCCGACAAGACGTCGTACCCGAGGCCGAGCTTGTCGGCACCTCCGGGCTTGAAGTTCTCGATCAGCACGTCCGCCCGCTCCGCCAGCGCCCGTGCCTTGCGCAGGTCGTCAGCATTGCCGAGGTCCCAGACGACGCCCCGCTTGTTGCGGTTGACCGAGAGGTAGTACGAGCTGAGACGTTCGCCATTCTCCTCGTACCGCACGAAGGGCGGACCGAATCCCCGAGTGTCGTCCCCATGGGGCGGCCGCTCGACCTTCACCACATCGGCACCGAGATCGCCGAGCAACATGGCGGCGTACGGCCCGGCGACCACGCGTGAGAAGTCGGCGACGAGGAGGCCGTCGAGCGGCCCCCGGCGCTGTTCGGTCACTGCTCGCCGTCGCCGGATGCCTGCAGTGGCGCTGACAGGACGGCGCCGGCCAGCTCCGTCCCTTCGAGCTCGGCGCCCGCCTCGGCCATGAGGGAGATCGCCTCGGCAGTCGTCCCGGCGTCCACTCCGGCGGTGAGCGGCAGCAGCACCCGGACGGCATAGCCCTGCTGGCGAGCGTCGAGGACGGTGGCACGCACGCAGAAGTCCGTCGTGAGACCGCACACGACGAGCTTTTCGATGCCGCGATCCGAGAGCCAGCTGGAGAGCGGCGTGCCGTTCTCGTCGCGACCCTCGAAGGCGGAGTAGGCAGCCTCCTGCTCGCCCTTGTGGAAGACGGCGTCGAACTTCGCCGTCTTGAGCAACGGGTGCGGCTCTGCCCCCTCGCTCCCCGCCACGCAGTGCACGGGCCACGTCGTGAGGAAGTCGGGCGCCTCCCCCAAGGGTGCGAAGTGCCGGCCGGGATCGATGTGCCAGTCCCTCGACGCGACGACGGCGGCGTAGGTTCCGCGGTCACGCACCAGCATCTCCGCGATGCGTTCGGCGACCTCGTTGCCCCCGTCGACTGCGAGTGAACCGCCCTCGCAGAAGTCGCGCTGAACATCGACGACGAGCAGTGCCGTCGCCCCGCTCGAGCCGTCCCGGTTGGCATGGCGGCCGGGACGCGCGTCCTCGAGGGCCGTCACCCCGTCGGCACCGAAGGAGCTGCCGCCGGCGTACCGAGTCGGGATGAGGGGCGCGCCCGGGCGGAGGTCGAACGCCTCGGGTCCGAGCTCTCTCACGGCCCAGCGGTGATGCTCTCGCGCGTCGAGGAGAGACGGCAGCCTCTCCGGGCGACCGTCGGTCATGAGGCGCTGTTGCAGCTCACGTGCCTGCCAGCCGGCCGGCATCCCGACGTCGTCGGGCTCCGAACCGGCAGGAAGGATGAGCTCGACGCGCGCGCTGCCCTCCTCGTCGATCCATCGGTACGCCCGCTTGCGGCCGCCGAGGTTGTGTTTGAAGGGGGAGAGCTTCTCGACGGGATGGAGCTCGGCACTCACACCTTTCGAGCCGACCGCCACCAACTTGTAGACGAAGCCGGCGGTCGGAGCGCCCGATCCGGTCACGAGCCTCGTCCCGACGCCGTAGGCATCGGCCGGGCACCGTGCGAGCGCTGCGATGGCGTACTCGTCGAGGTCGCCGGTGACGACGATCCCGGTCTCGGCGGCGCCGAGGTCGTCGAGGAGCACGCGGGCGCTCCTCGTCTCCTGCAGGAGATCGCCCGAGTCGAGCCTGATCGCGCCCGGTCCCTTCGCCCCCCGCGAGCGGGCCAGCCGGACCGCTGTCTCGATCGCCTGCCGGGTGTCGAACGTGTCGACGAGGATCGTCGTGCCGAGCCCCATGGCATCGAGCTGCGCCTCGAACGCGGCGCGCTCGTCGTCGTGCGCGAGCACGAATGCGTGGGCGGCCGTCCCGGCCGTCGGGATCCCGTAGGTTCGGCCCGCCTCGAGCTCCGACGTCGAGGCGAAGCCCGCCAGGTAGGCCGCCCTTGCCGCTCCCACCGCCGCCTGCTCGTTCGTGCGGCGAGCCCCCATCTCGATGATCGGCCGTCCGGCGGCGGCTCCCACCATGCGTGAGGCGGCTGCCGCCACGGCCGAATCGAAGTTCGTGACCGACAGGACGAGCGTCTCGAGGAGCACCGCCTCGCCGAAGCTGCCCTCGACGGTCACGACAGGACTGCCCGGGAAGTAGCACTCTCCCTCCCGGTACGCGTCGATCATCCCCGAGAAACGGAAGTCCTCCAACCACTCCAACGTCTCTTCCGACACGATCTCCTCGGACTCGAGGAACTCGATCTCGGCGGGACCGAACCGGAACTCCTCGATCGCCGGCACGAGGCGTCCGGTGCCGGCGAACACGCCGTAGCGCCGTCCCGGCGGCAGGGACCGTGCGAAGACCTCGAAGACGGCACGGCGCTCGGCGACTCCGGAGCGGAGCGCGGCGTCGAGCATCGTGAGCTCGTAGCGGTCGGTGAGCAGCGCCGTCGACACGTTCGTTGCCATCCCTTTTCGAGGCTATCCCGCAGGTTCGGGTGCATCCGACCACCGGTGCAAGGAACGCGTGGCCTCGGACGTCTCAGTCGGTACGGGTGGGAACGGTTCGAACGGCCGGTGGCCGAACGCCCGGGCGGTGGGCGTTCGGCGGCCGGCTGCGAGCCGTGCCGTCAGATCGACGGTCGCCCGCTCCCGTCGCCGAGATACCGGGCACCTCGAACTCTGGTTCTGCACGTACCTGATCGGTCCTCACGTACCGAGCCCGGTCGGGACCATCAACCCTGAGGATTGGTACTTCAGGAGCTGAACCGGAGAGACTGCTGCCGGTGCGGGAAGTGACAGCCTCCGGTCCGCAGCTCGCGAGCGCGATCGACGCACTCCGGCTCACCCTCCACGTCCTTGCGGCGACCATCTGGGTCGGCGGGCAGCTCACCGTTGCCGGTCTGTTGCCGACGGTGCGTGGCCTCGGTGGGGGCGCGGCGAAGGCCATCGCGTCGGCGTTCGGACGGATCCAGTGGCCGGCATACGTCGTGCTCCTGATCACGGGCGTCTGGAACGTCTTCGCCGACCACGTCGGGCACGCTTCGAGCACCTGGATAGCGGTGCTCGTGGCGAAGATCGCCGTCGTGCTCGTGGCGGGGCTCGCCGCCTATCTGCACCAGAGAGCCAAGAAGAGGGTGGGTCTCGCCGTCGGTGGCGCCGTCACAGCCCTTGCTTCGGTCGCCGCGCTCGTGCTCGGGGTCGTGCTCGCCGGCTGAACTGGGAGCACCGGCGCGCCGGGAGCACCTGCCGCCGGTGCTCGCCCCCACCCCGGCGGTCAGCGTCCGGCGGCGGCTTCGATCCGGGCCGCGAGCGCCATGAGCTGCTCCTCGCTCCCTGCTCGACCGACCAGCTGCAGACCGACCGGGGGCCGGCCGGCTGCCGGGACGGGAAGCGAGAGCGCCGGCAGGCCGACCAGGTTGACGGGAGCAGTGAGGAGGTTGAAGCCGGTGACCGTCTCACCGACGTGCGGCGGCCGGACGGCGAGTGTCGGCAACGCGACGGTGCCCACCCTCTCGACGAGTGCCACGACCTCGGGTACCCACTGGTCGCGGACGGCCTGGGCGTTCTCGACGACTTCTCTGCTCACAGCCGCCGAGCGGCGGAAGCGATCGAGAGTGCCCTCTGCGATGCCCACCCCGCCGCTCTCTTCGACGAGCCATCCGTCGGTCTCGACGGCCTCGAGGCCGAGCAGGACCTGTTGCGCCTGCCAGGCCGCGAACCACCCGGGTACGTCGACACCCGTGAGCTCCAGCTCGGCGAGCTCGAGGGCGTGGTCGACCGCGGCGTCGATCACGGGATCGACCTCCACATCGGGCCCGAGCCGAGCCCGAGCGACCCGGAGCTCGACCGACTCCGGCACGGAGAACCCGGGCTCGAGCAGCCCCATACCTCGCACCACGCCGGCGACATCGGCCGCGAGGGGGCCGACCGTGTCGTAGCTCGGAGCGAGAGGCCAGACCCCCTCGACCGGGATACGTCCGAAGGTCGTCTTCAGCCCGACCACGCCGCAGCAGGCCGCAGGGATCCGGACCGAGCCGCCCGTGTCGGAACCGATCGCCACGTCCGCCTCGCCGGTGCCGACCGCAACGGCGGAGCCCGAGGACGACCCCCCCGGGATACGTCCCGGGTCGGCCGGGTTCTCCGGTGTGCCGTACCACGGGTTCTCGCCAGACGTACCGAAGGCCAGCTCGTGCAGATTCACCTTGCCGAGCAGCACTCCGCCTCCAGCTCGCACCCGCTCGATGCAGGAGGCGTCACGCACTGCAGGACGAGCGCGCTCGGCCACGGCGCGGCAGCCCGCGGTGGTCACGTGACCGGCCACGTCCACGAGGTCCTTCACGGCCACGGTCGGAGAGCCGGGGACCGCAGCGCCC
>JAJYGM010000436.1 GCA_021785095.1 Actinomycetes bacterium | reverse complement strand
CTCGCCGGCGTGGACGAGGCCCCGCCGGGGTAGCTCCGTCCCCGGGGCTGTGCTTGCCACAACTGTACCGTCCGGACGGTATAGTTACTCCATGTCGAGGGTGACAGACACACGTGAGCGCATCGTAAGCGCCGCCGAAGACGTGGTCATCCGAGAGGGTGTTGGCCGGCTGACCCTCGAGTCCGCTGCCGTCGAGGCCGGAGTCAGCAAAGGTGGAGTCCTCTACCATTTCCCGACCAGAGCGGCGCTGGTCACGGCCATGGTGCATCGTTTCGTCGTGAGCTTCGATGCCGACCTGGATCACTTCGGCGCCTATGGAGGCAAGCCCGGCGACTTCACCCGTGCCTACCTGGACGCCACGGTCGCGGCGAGCGCGCCCGGCGACATGCGCGACCGGCGACTGGGGAGCGCTCTCATCGCAGGCGTCGCAGCAGACCCAGAGCTCCTAGAGCCGCTGCGAGAGCGCTACCTCGAATGGCAGACCTCTCTGGCACGCGACGGCGTGGACCCGGCGATCGCCACGGCTGTGCGGTATGCCTCCGACGGCATATGGCTCTGCGACCTGTTCTCGCTGGCTCCGGTTGGTGAGCACGAGCGCCAGGCTGTCGGTGACCGACTTCGTGCCCTGATCGCGCAGGGGTGCGATCAGTGAGCCCCTTCACCGCCAAGGACGCGCACAACGAGCGCGCGGTGCGGCGGGTCGTCCTTGCCATCTCGGCCTCGGCATTCATCGAGTGGAGCGGCGCGACGGCCGTGCTGCCGTTGCTTCCCCTGTACCTACGTTACCGCGGAGACTCCGCGACCCTCGTCGGCATCACCATGGCGGCCTTCTACGCCGCCGCGCTCGTCGTCCAGTACCCTCTTGGCCGTCTCTCCGACAGGATCGGGCGGCGGAAGATCCAGGTCGCGGGCTTGGCAACGTACGCGGTTGCGAGCGTGCTGTTCGCGTTCGTCGGGACGCCGCTGCTGGCTCTGGTCTTTCGCGCCGTGCAGGGTTGCGGAGCCGGCATAGTCGATGTCGCGAATGCCGCGACCATCGCGGAGGTGGTGCCCGAATCGCACCGGGGGCGGGGGTTTGGGTCGTTCTACGGTGCGCGCAACATCGCCATGGCAGTCGGGCCGCTCTTCGGTGGCTTTGCCGGCGTCGAAGGGATGAAATGGCTGTTCATCATCGCCGCGGTGGGGGCTCTGGCGGCTATCGTCCCGATGGTCCTCTACGTCCCGGGAGGCCGCCCGGCCAGGCTGCATCATGCCGCAGCCACCAATCGGTTGTCTCTGTGGCGGAATCGATCCTTCCTCGGAGTCTTCGTGGCTTTCCTCAGCGTCGGCTTCGTGTTCGGGGTGTACGAAGTGTGCTGGAGCTTGCTCTTGAAGGTGAAAGGCGCGTCGTCGTGGGAGATTGGGATCTCCTGGACGCTCTTTGCTCTCCCGTTCGCCGTCATGTCACTGCCGGCGGGTTGGCTCGTGGATCACTTCGACCGCCGTTACCTCGTTGCCATCGCGATGACGGGCTCGGCTTGCTTTGCTGCTACCTATCCCTTCCTGCCCAACGTCGCAATCCTCATCGCCCTCGGCTCGGTGGAGGCCTCGTTGGTCGCGCTGGGCGCGCCGGCCGAGTCGGCGCAACTCGCCCATTCCGTTCCCGACTCAGAGTTCGGCCGCGCACAGGGTGCGGCAGCCTCTGCTCAGACGGCAGCGACGGCGATCGCCGCCGGGGTGGCAGGGACCCTGTTTGCCATCCACCCGTGGCTGCCATTTGTAGGCGGAGCTGCGGCGATCTTCGTCGGAGTCGCACTTCTGTGGCCGCTGTGGCGCGGCGTGCCCGGGCGTGGGCAGAGGATCGAGGTGGTCGTGCCCGCCGCGCAGGAGCCGCTGCAGTCAGTGTACGACCCGGCTGGCTAGGGAGCACACGCGCCTGGGCGCAGGATCTCAGCCGCGGAGACGGTCCGATCTCTGGAGGTCGGAGCTGTACCGTCGGCGGAGACCCCGAACGAGAGGGACAGAGCCTCCGCTGCGACCCTGAGAAGGTCACGCAGCTCGGGCGGGGGAGGGAAGTACTCGTCCTCGTCGGTGACGTGGATGGTCTCGCTGCCCTGCTCGGGATCGAGGCGCTTAACGATCTCCTCTACCAGCCAGTCGGGCGCGGAGGCGCCCGCAGTAACTCCGACGACACCAGCCAGATCGTCGGGCACCTGCTCGGGCGAGTTGACCCGAAGCACGCGCGCGCAGGTGCCCGAGGCAACCGTGGCAAGTGCCACCGTGTTGGAGGAGTTGGCCGAGCCGACGACAATGACCGCGTCGCAGCGAGGCGCGAGCGCGCGCACCGCTGCCTGCCTATTGGTCGTCGCGTAGCAAAGATCCGACCGGTTGGGCATCCATAGGTCGGGGAACAGCTCCCGGGCGGAGTCGACGATGCCGGCCCACTCCTCGTGTGCGAGAGTCGTCTGGGCGAGCAGTGCGAGAGGGGTGTCCGACGGGATCTCCGCGGCAGCCGCGGCCAGATCCGACTCGTGCTCGACGAGCCTTGCCGCCGAGGGTGCCACCGCCATGGTGCCGGCGGCCTCCTCGTGACCACCGTGGCCGACGTAAAGGATCGTGTATCCCTTGCGTGCCCGCACCTTCATCTCGTGGTGGACCTTGGTCACGAGCGGGCAGCACGCGTTGACGACGACGCGGCCACCACGGGAGGCGGCCGCCTCCACTTCAGGTGCCGATCCATGGGCGGACAGCATCAGGGCGGCGCCGTCAGGCACCGAGGTCACGTCGTCCACGAATATCACGCCTCTTCGTTCGAACTCCTCGACGACGATGCGGTTGTGCACGATCTCGTGGTAGCAGTACACAGGCGGGTCGAAGATGCGCACCATCCAGTCGAGCGCCTTGATGGCCATCTCGACTCCGGCACAGAAACCCCGAGGCTCTGCCAACAGCACCTTTTCCACCCGCATGGCTATCAGGCTAGGGCCAAGTCGCGGCGCCGTGGCACGCGCCTTCACCTCTTGATCCAGCTCTGGCGCCGGAGCGCGTGTGGCGACACAGTAACCTTACGACATGCCACTACCTCAGGTGGTGGCCGTGGCCGATCCTTCTCCGGCGTCGCGTGCCGGGCTCTTGCCGGGTGACGAGATCCGCTCCATGAACGGCCAGGTGCCACGTGACGTCATCGAGTACCAGTTGATCGCCGACGAGCCTGTCGTCGATCTGGAGGTGTCGCGAGGCGGTCTTGATCTCGAGCTCACGGTCGACAAGCTCGCAGGCGAGCCGCTCGGCGCGGAGATCGCGTCAGCGCTCTTCGACCAGGTGAGAACCTGTGACAACCACTGCGAGTTCTGCTTCATCTACCAGCTGCCGAAAGGCATGCGAAAGAGCCTGTACCTAAAGGACGACGATTACCGCCTGTCGTTCCTGTACGGCAACTTCACCACGCTGACTCGCTTCACCGAGGCCGATCTCGAGCGGGTCATCGATCAACACCTCTCGCCGCTGTATGTGTCGATCCACGCCACCGATCCCGACGTGAGGGCGCGCATGCTGCGCAACCGCCGTGGGGCCCTGTCGCTCCGTTGGCTCCGTCTGCTGCTCGACAACGGGATCGAGGTGCATGGCCAGGTCGTCGTGTGTCCAGGCGTCAACGACGGCGCCGTGCTGCAGGACACCTTGGTGGGGATCCTCGACAGGTTCCCTGAGCTCGCCACGGCTGCCCTCGTGCCCCTTGGTGTCAGTCGCTACACGACCGAGGAGGCCATGCGGCCCCACACGAAAGAGGAGGCAGCCGCCGTCGTCGATGCTGTCGAAGAGTGGCAGCCCATCTTCCTCAGAGCTTTGGGGCGGCGTCTTGTTTACGCGGCGGACGAGTACTACCTCTTGTCGGGGCGGCCGTTCCCACCTGTCGAGGAGTACGACGGCTTCGTGCAGCAGGAGAACGGGGTCGGCATGGCCAGGTGCTTCGAGGCGGAGCTCCTCGGAGGCGAGACCCCTACCTCGGGCGGCGACGCTGCGGCGCGCGACACCTACAGCCATACGACGGGCTTCTTCCACTGGGTCGAAGGCGCTCCGGCGGAGGGCTACCGGGCGCCGCGCACCTCTACTGTCGTCGCGCCGGTCCGTGTCGTCCCGGGGCGGAGATCGGGCACAGCCAGCCGATCGTCAACGGTGATCACGGGGGAGTACGGTGCCCGCGTTCTCGAGCCGCTCCTCAAGGCCATCGGGCACAGCGACGTCGAGCTCCTCGCCGTCCGCAACAGATTTTTCGGGGGTAACATCGCGGTCACCGGGTTGCTCACAGGAGCAGATGTGGCGACTGCCCTGGCAGATAGGCCAGCAGAGGGCCGGTACCTGCTTCCCGACGTGTGCCTGTCGAGGGGGATGTTTCTCGACGGCGTGAAGGTGTCCGAGCTACCAAGGACGGTTGAAGTCGTCCCGACTGACGGCCGCTCGCTTCTCCGGGCACTGAGGCAGCGGTGAAGTCCGACCTGCCGGTAGTCGTCGTCGCCGGCCGGCCGAACGTGGGCAAGTCGACGCTCGTGAACCGGATCGTCGGGCGGCAGGTCGCGATCGTCGAGAGGCACCCGGGCGTCACCCGTGATCGCCTCGAGCTGTCTTGTGACTGGGCGGGGAGGGGGTTTCGCCTTGTCGACACGGGAGGGCTCGTAGAGGGCGGCGACGCCCTCGACGACAAAGTGACCGAGCAGGCCGTGCGTGCGATGAAAGCCGCCGACCTCGTGCTCTTCGTCCTCGATGCAACCACCGGCGTCACGGGCGAGGACGCGGCCGTGGCGTCGGTGCTACGGCGACTGGGCGACAGGGTGCTCGTAGTTGCGAACAAGGTCGACTCCGAGCGGCGAGAGGCCGAAGCTTGGGAGCTGTCCGCGCTCGGTCTCGGGACACCTCATCTGATCAGCGCTCTGCACGGGCGCGGGGTGGGCGATCTCCTCGACGAGGTGGTGGCGCGCCTGCCTGCGGCTGCGGGTGCTGAGTCGGCGAGCCCGGGGGACGAAGCGTCTGCGGTCCCGGCAGTCTCGTCAGTTGCGATCATGGGCCGGCCGAATGTGGGCAAGTCGA
>JAJYGM010000648.1 GCA_021785095.1 Actinomycetes bacterium | reverse complement strand
GGTGCGCGACGCGAAGGCGGACGACGCGAAGGCGGACGACGCGAGGGCGCTCAGCCTCGCTGCCGCTCCCGCGGAGGCAGGGTCGGCTCGGTGAGCCGAGTCAACGGGTCGAATGGAAAGGTGCCGGCGTGCGCGCCGCCGGCTGGGCTCGAGGCGGGCAACCTCGTCGTGGTCGGCGTCGGCGGGCAGGGCGTGATCCTGGCCAGCAACCTCGTCTCTCAGGTGCTCCTCGACGCCGGGTACGACGTGAAGAAGTCCGAGGTCCACGGCATGTCCCAGCGTGGTGGCACGGTCGTGAGCCATGTGCGCTTCGGGCCCGAGGTCCACTCGGTGATGGTGGAGCCAGGCTCTGCTGACTGGATCGTCGCGTTCGAATGGGAAGAGGGCTTGCGCTCCCTTTCCTACCTGAAGCCGAACGGCGTCGCGCTCGTGAGCACGGAGCGCAGGATCCCGCCCGCGGCGATGCTCGATCATCGTGATCAGTCGCTCGAGTACCCCGCACTTGGCGAGGTGCCGTTCGGGGTGCTCGCGCTCGACACCTTCGCCGTCGCCGGCGACGCCGCCGCGGCGGTACCGGCGATCGCCCAGACGGTGCTCCTCGGCGCGCTGTCGGTCCTGCTTCCCTTCCCGGCCGAGGCGTGGAAGGCGTCGATCGACGCCTGGGTGCCCCGCAAGGCGCTGACCGGCAACCTGAGGGCGTTCGAGCGCGGGCGGGCCCTCGCCCCGGAGGTGCGAGCGGCGGAGGCTGCGGCGAGGACGGTGGCGAGGACGGCGGAGTCTGGGCCCGAGGAGGTCGCGCCGAGCGCGCCCGTGTCGCCTGTTGCGCACAACGGAGCGAAGCGCTCCCGCGACGGGATCGCGGAACGTCTCCTGCCGGTCGTGCGCATCGAGCGGAGCTGGTGCAAGGGCTGCGACATCTGCGTGGCGATGTGCCCGGAGAAGTGCCTCGTCCTCGACGAGCTCGACGTCGCGGTCTTCGCCCGTCCCGATCGGTGCACGGGCTGCCAGCTGTGCGCCTTGCTCTGTCCCGATCTCGCGATGGACGTCCTTTGGGTGCCCGCCGGCGATCTCACCGACTGGCTCTTCGCCAACGAGGAGGACCGTGTACGAGCGGCAGCTGATCCAAGGTAACGAGGCATGCGCCCGCGCTGCCTTGGCGGCGGGGTGCACGTTCTTCGGCGGCTACCCGATCTCGCCCTCGTCAGAGATCGCAGAGCTCCTCGCCCGCGAGCTCCCCAAGCGCGGCGGCGTGTTCATCCAGATGGAGGACGAGCTCGCATCGATGGGCGCGGTCCTCGGAGCTTCGCTCGGCGGGCGGCGTGCGATGACGGCGACCTCAGGGCCGGGTTTCACTCTCATGCAGGAGCATCTTGGTTACGCGTCGTTGGCGGAGATCCCCTGCGTGGTGGTCGATGTGATGCGCGGCGGTCCGAGCACGGGACTTCCCACCTCGCCTGCTCAAGGCGACGTGATGCAGGCGCGCTGGGGCTCGCACGGAGACCGGGCGACGGTCGCAGTCGCGCCGGGTAACGTCCAAGAGGTCTACACCCTCACGATCGAGGCGTTCCGCCTGGCGGAGACCCTCCGCACGCCCGTCGCCGTGCTCTATGACGAGGTGATCGGCCACATGCGTGAGGGGGTGGTGCTGCACGAGGCGACCTCGGAGGAGCTGGGCAGGCGCTCGGGGCCGCGTGGGCCGTTCTCGCCGGACTTCCTTCCCTACGAGCCGGACGAGAAGGGGGTCGCGAAGGTTCCCGACTTCGGCCGCGGGTACCGCTTCCACGTGACCGGGCTGATGCACGACGAGCGCGGGTATCCCACCTCGGACCACGCGAAGGTCGAGCGGCTGCTCGCGCGCCTCGAACGCAAGGTCGACGCCGCTGTCGACGCTGTCCCTCCCGAGGTCTACCGTCTCGAGGACGCGAAGATCGTGGTCGTCGCGTACGGCATCGTCGCCCGGACGGCGCGAGCTGCGGTCGACGCGCTGCGCGCCGAGGGCGTGCCCGCGGGGTTGCTGCGCACGCGCCTTTTGTGGCCGGTCCCCGCGGACGCGCTCACCGACGCGATCGGGCGTGCCGACCTCGTCGTCGTGGCCGAGATGAACCGGGGACAGTGGGCTTTGGAGGTAGAGCGGCTCGCGGGCCGCCACGTTCAGCTCGCACCGTACTTGAAGGCAGGAGGGAGCATGATCACGGCGGAGGAGCTCGTGGACCACGTGCTCCTCGCGTCGACGAAGGGAGTGACGGTCTGATGGGTCTCGAGGTCGTGAGCAGACCGCCTGCCGATGTCTCTCCGGACGGTGCCGTGACCCCGGACACGCGATCCGACCATGCGCCGGCTCGCGCGCGCGGCGGAGCGTGGGCGGGAGCGAGCGCAGAGAAGCAATTCCTGCGCTACGACATGATGCCGCACATGCTGTGTCCGGGCTGCGGGCACGGGATCGTGCTCGATTCGATGCTGAGGGCTCTGGCTCGGCGCTACGAGACGCTCGACGACGTCGCCTTTGTCGCGGGCATCGGCTGCTCGAGCCGGGTCGTGGGCTACGTCGACGCCTGCACGCTGCACACGACGCACGGCCGGCCGCTTACCTTCGCGACTGGTCTCAAGCTCGCCCGGCCCGACCTCCAGGTCGTCGTCGTCACCGGTGACGGTGACGGCCTTTACATCGGAGGCAACCACCTGATCCACGCGGCACGCCGCAACATCGACCTCACCTGTGTCCTCTTCAACAACGAGATTTACGGGATGACTGGCGGCCAACTCGCGCCGACCACGATCCCTGGGGCGTACACCTCGACCTCCCCGATGGGCAACCACGAGCAGCCCTTCGATGCGGCGCGCCTGGTCGAGGCAGCGGGAGGGACCTTCGTCGCCCGTGCGCAGAGCTTCCGCACCCGTGACTTCGAGGAGATCTTCCTTCGCGCCCTCGAGCACAAGGGTTTCTCCTTCGTCGAGGTGATGACCGACTGCACCGAGTACTTCGGACGCACGAACCGCCTCGGCAACGGTGCAGACCTTCTGTTCAGCCAGGCGAGGGCGGACCTCGCGGTCGAGGCCGACCTCGCAGGGCGGCCGACGCTGCAGGAAGTGCCCGCCAGGCCGGTGAGACCGGCGATGGAGATGGGCGTGCTCCACGAGAGCCGCCGTCAGACGCTGGAAGAGGCGATGGGGCTCGTGGAGGCCGGGTCGTGAGCTGGCGCGTCGACATGCGGTGCACGGGCTCGGGCGGCCAGGGCGTCGCGCTGGCGGCGGTGGTGCTCGCCGAGGCGGGCCTCGCCGCCGGGTGTGAGGTCGCCCTCACCCAAGAGTACGGTCCCGAGGCACGCGGCGGCGCAAGCCGTGCCGACGTCGTGATCTCCGATGAGGAGATCTCCAATCCCCAGTGCGGCGTTCCGGGGATCCTCCTGGCCTTGCACGACAAGGCATGGCGAAAGTTCGCAACGGGCTCGCCAGCCGTGATGGCCTCGCTTGCCTCGGGCGCGACCGTCGCGGTCGTCGACCGAGACCGCGTCGTTGTCGACCCCGCCACGCCTGGCGTCCTGGTGCTCGGCTTCGAGTCGGTGGCCCGCGACGAGCTGCGCGCGAAGGTCGTGGCGAACATGCTCGCGGTCGGGGCACTCGGGCGGCTGATCGCGCGCTTGGACGCCGAGCTCGTCGAGACCGCGGTGTCGACGCGCTCGCCTGGCGCGTTTCGCGAGCTCAACGTTGTCGCTTTCCGACGCGGCTGGGCGATGATGCACGACCTGCTCGCCTCTGCGAGCGCCGAGGAGGTGAGTGCCGGTGTCGCGGG
Organism: Actinomycetes bacterium; assembly: GCA_021785095.1. The sequence goes on along the minus strand of JAJYGM010000648.1, from coordinate 1,276 downwards.
CGCGCGTGCTTGACGGCGTTCGCGTGCTCGACCTCTCCCAGGGTGCAGCCGGGCCACTCGCCGGCATGGTTCTCGGTGACCACGGTGCCGATGTCGTCAAGCTCGACCCACCCGGGGGGGAGTGGGGGCGTGGCCTCGGACCCCCCTTCGTGGGGGGGGAGGCGGCTGCCTACTTCGGCATGAACCGGAACAAGCGGTCCATTGCGATCGACTTGAAGCACCCGGAGGGGGCGGCAGTGGCGCGCGCGCTCGCCCGTCGCTCGGACGTCGTGATCGAGAGCTTTCGTCCAGGCGTGTCCGAGCGTCTGGGCCTCGGCTACCCGGCGCTCGCCGCGAACGCGCCGCGCGTCGTCTACTGCTCGATCTCTGCCTTCGGACAGGACGGCCCGTGGCGTGACAAGCCCGGCGTGGACGGCGTCGTGCAGGCGATGAGCGGGATCATGTCCGTGACCGGCGAGCCCGACGGCAGCCCCGTGAAGGTGGGCGTACCCGCCGCCGACACCATGGGCGCGATGGCGGCGGTGCAGGGGATCCTGCTCGCGCTGTTCGCACGCGAGCGCACCGGCCGCGGCCAGCGGGTAGAGGTCTCGTTGTTCGACGCGATGCTGATGTTCCAGACTGTGCCGCTCTCGATGTTCCTCGCGAGCGGCGCTTCGCCGGGTCGGCACGGGAGCGCCGCACCCTACGCGGCACCCAACGAGGCGTTCGCGACCGCCGATGGCCACGTCATGGTCGCCGCGTACTGGCCGGACCGCTGGAAGGCGCTCCTCGAGGTTCTCGGATGCCCCGAGCTTGGGGAGGATCCGCGCTTCGTCACAGGAGTCGCGCGCGTAGAGCACCGCGTGGAGATGAGGGCGGAGCTCGAGAAGAGGTTCCAGGAGCGGTCAACCGCCGAGTGGCTCGAGGCGCTGGAGGCCGCGGACGTGCTGTGCGCCCCGATCAACGACTACCGCCACCTCCTGGCCGAGCCCTCGATCAAGACAGATGAGCGGTTCCCCCGCCTCGTGCACCCAGAGGTGGGTCCGGTGCCCGGCGTCAGGACGCCGGTACGGCTGTCGGAGAACCCGGCGCGCGCCGAACGCGCCGCGCCGCTGGTCGGCGAGCACACGATCGAGATCCTGCGCGAGCTCGCTCTCGGTGATGCCCGTATCGGCGAGCTCGTGCACTCGGGTGCCGTCGTGCAGTGGGAGCGCGCCTCGAAGGCGGCGTCGGGAGTGGGGAGCAGGCGGTGAAGTCCGGTGAAGGCCAGGCGGGCGGGGGCGCTGCAGGCGAAGAC
>JAJYGM010000426.1 GCA_021785095.1 Actinomycetes bacterium | reverse complement strand
TCGTCGGGATGGGGACATGCCCCCAGCTCCACGCGTTCCCCCGAGTCGGGGTGATGCCCGACGTGAACGCCGCCTACGGCATCGACGAGCTCGCCGGCAACGACCCCGCCATGACGACCCAGTACTACGGCGCGCTCAAAGGGCTGCTCCGCACCTCACGCACGCCGCCGAGCGGGCAGGGCTCCCTCTTCTGCCCGGAGGTCACCTCGGCACGCATGGCCCGCTTCTTCGGCGTCGCCTACGTGCTCGAGCCCCCGGGCACAACGGGACCGCCCGGGACGAGATTCGTGACCAAGATCCGCGGCGAAGGTCTCTACTCGGTCCCGCGCTCGGGGCGCGTGACGCTCGTGCCCCTGCCCCGCGGCACGGGGGGCGGCACCGGCGGCCGTTGGTCGAGCAGCTGGGAAGGCGACGCCGGCGCCCTGCCAGCGGTCCAGCGGGCCCGCGAGTCCGAAGCGGGCACATGGCGCATCGACGTCCTCGCGCACACGCGATCTCTCCTGGTCGCACGCGTGACGGCGGTTCCAGGTTGGCACGCCACGATCGACGGCCGCCCGCTCCGCCTCCGCACCTACGACACAGTGCTCCTCGCCGCGACGGTGCCGCCGGGACATCACGTCGTCGTCCTGCGCTACTGGCCCGGGCTCCTGAGCGTCGGCCTCCTCGTCGCTGCAGCATCGGCCGCCGCCCTCGCCGGTGCCTACGCGTGGTCGGCCTGGCGCCGACGGGGGCCCGGCGCTGGCGCGCCCCCGACGCCACTTTCGAACCCCTCCGCCCACGCCGCCGAGCGCTCCGTCACGTCCTGAGCGCCGAGGGCGGCGGCTTCCCCTCGCCGAGGCGGCCAGAGGGGCGAGCCGGCGTCGCGCGCTGCACGCTCCTCGCCGGGCGGCCCCGGGGTCAGGCGTCGCCCAGCCAGTCCTCCGCGACGGTCCCGTCGGGCTGCGTGCGGAAGAGCGGGATGGCGCCGAGCGCGCGGACCTTCTCCGCGTCCTCGCCGAGCGCACGGCGCCACTGCTGGCCCTCGGTGAGGAAGGCGCCGACGACGACCGGCTCGGCGCCGACCCGGCGCAGCAAGCGCAGCGACGCGCGCAGCGAGGCCCCGGTCGACACGACGTCGTCGACGACCGCCACCCGGCGGCCTCTCAGCGTGTCGACCCGCGCAGGGTCGAGCCGAAGGCTCTGCTCGGCCCCCGTCGTGATCGAGCGCACCGGCTCCACCCATGTGTCCCCGAGGTGGATCTTCGGGGTCTTGTAGAGGATCACGTAGTCGTCGAGACCCAGCGCCCGGGTCACCTCGATCGCGAGGGGGATCCCCATGGTCGCGACGGAGACCACCCGCTCGGGGCGAGCGTCGGCCAGGAGCTCGGCGAGCTCGCTGCCGGCTCGCTCGGAGAAAGCGACGCCGTGGTCGACGCAGACGAGCAGGGCGATGGTGACGTCCGGCGCCACCTGCACGAGCGGCAGGTCGACGGTCTGCGAGCCGATGGACGTCCGGAAGGTGCGCGCCTGGACCTCTTCATGCGTGTCGTACATCACGCCCCAGCCTCCCACCACCGCCAAGCGCAGGCGAACGCGCGCCGCGGCGCGGTCATCGGCGGTGCGCCGTAAGGATGCCTTCGACGGCGTCGGGATCGTCGGGCGTGATCACCGGCAGGACTCTCCTCCCGAGGTCGACGACAAGCGCTGTGTGCTTCTTGGGCCGCGTCGTGTCGAGGTTCCACCAGTGGGTCAGATCGCCCGAGCCCCAGATGCGCCATTTGCCCGACATCGCCGTGAGCGGCCGCCGTTGCACTGCGCGGATCGCGGCGTAGGGGATCTTCTTCGCCCCTCCCCACGGGTAGTACCACCGGATGACAAGCGCGTGGTCGTCGCAGGCGATCCGGCCGTCGTCGTAGAGCATGGACACCCATTCTGGCTTCTCTCACGCACCCGCGGCCACCGGGATCTGGCTCGAACCGACAGCTCGCACGCGCGACTGCGCAGGCGCGCGCCGCCGACAGGGCAAGACGGGTGGTTGACGCGCGCACCGCGGCCGCCACAAGCTCATCGGCCGGGTGACACGCGCGAACGCAGTGCAGAGAAGAGTGAGGACCGGGGCCGCGCGTGCAGCGCGCGCGCTCGCGAAGAGGCTCCCGATCGCCGAGCTGGCGGTCGCCATCGGCGTGCCCGAGGTCGCCGACCGCCTCGTCGGAGCCGAGGCCGAGGGTCTCGTCGGCGTCTGCGTCCCGGCCGCGTTCGGCGGGAGGCCCCGGCGGCTGTGGATGCACCACCACGGCGGCGACGACCAGGTCGCACGGGCGCTTCGCGACGGAGGCCTCTGGGCGTTCGAGCCCCCGCTCGCGCCCCTCTTCGTCGAGCTGGTCCGGCGGTCCCCCGGTGCCGTCGTGGACGCGGGCGCCAACACCGGTCTCTACTCGTTGCTCGCTGCGGCCGCGCGGTCCTCGGCGCGCGTCTACGCCTTCGAGCCCGTTCCTGCGATCGCGGACCTCTTCGAGGCGAACCTCCGGCGGAATCTCCGGATCGCGCGAAGGGTCCACCTCCGGCGAGCCGCGCTCGGTGAGGCGTCGGGGCGGGCAGCGCTGTACCTGCCGCCCCCGACCGGCACGACCGTCGAGACGAGCGCGTCGCTCGACCCCGGGTTCAAAGCGACCGTCGGCGAGGTCCTCGACGTGGAGGTCCTCACGCTCGACGACGTCTGGCGCACGGCGGGCTCCCCGCCCCTCTGCGTCGTCAAGATCGATACCGAGGGCACCGAGCACCGCGTGGTGCGCGGCGCGGCGACGACCATCGCGTCGGCGCGTCCGGTCGTCGTGTGCGAGGTCCTGGCGCGTGCCGAGGTCGGCGAGCTCTCCTCGGTGCTCTCCCCTCACGGCTACGTCGACGTCCGCCTGTACCCCGACAGCCTGCTCGAGGCCTCCGCGATCGAATTCGACCCCGACGCGTGGAACCACGCCTTCGTCCCCGAAGAGAAGCTGGGGGTGCTCGCAGGCGCGGCGCGTGCCATCGGGCTCACGCTGCGACGACCGGGCTCGTGACGCGTGCGCCGGAGCGCCGTGGCCGGCACGTCGCCGCCGGAGACCGCAGCGGCGCAGACGTGGCGAGTGAGCGTCCTGGATGGCCGGAGCTGCCCGTGGGCCTTCGGGTCGCGCTGGTGCTCGCCATCGCTGCCGCGGTTGGCAGCGGGATCGTCGAGCGCATCTGGTACCTCGAGCACGACCCGCTCGACTCCGACGAGGCGGTCGCGGGCCTCATGGCGCGCCACTTCTTGGCCGGCCATGCCACCGCCTTCTTCTGCGGGCCGCGTTACGGCGGCGCGGAGACCTTCGTCGTCATGGCGGCCTTCTGGCTGTTCGGCTCCTCGACGCTCGTCCTTCGGATGGTGCCGGTCTGCTTGGACGTGGTCGCGTGCGTGCTGGCGTGGCGGGTCGGTGCACATCTGGTGCGCCGGAAATGGATGGCAGTCGCCGCCGCGGCCGGGATGTGGGCCATCCCCCAGGTGGCGGTGTGGAACTCCACGCTCGAGTACGGGTTCCGCGGCATCACCATGGTCTGCGGCCTCGCTCTGCTGCTCTTCACCCTGCGCGCGGTGCGCAGCGCACGCGTCTCCGCGGACGTCGTGGGGGTCGGGGCTGCCGCGGGGCTCGGGTGGTGGTCCTCGCCCGAGATCGTCTACTTCGCCGTGCCGAGCGCGATCTGGATCGCCGGCTGGGCGTGGTCGGTTCGCCACGAGCTCCGATCCCAGGCACGCGCCGCGTGGCTGTGGGCGGCAGCGCTCGTCGCCGGCGCCGTGTGCGCCCTCCCATGGCTCTGGGACAACGTCGGCAGCGGGTTCCCGTCGCTCAACGTCTCCACCTACTACGTCCCTCCGACAGCGCCGCACTACGGCGGCCGCCTCCTGATCTTCGCCCTCGACTCATGGCCGCTGCTGCTCGACCTCAGGGTGCCCTCGACAGGGTCGCTGCGTGTCCCGACCGACCTGGCCGTCGCCGTCTCCACGTTGGTCGGGGCGGCGCTGGTCATCGCGGGAGCCTGGTGCCTCACTCGCGGGAGGCAGGCCGCTGGGCTCGCCGTGGCGGTGCTCGCGTACCCCTTCCTCGTCTCCATCGTCCCAGGGAGCTGGCTCTGGGAGTCTGGGCGCTACACGCTCTTCCTCGTGCCCCTCGCGCTGCTCCTCGTGATCAGCGCCGCAGACGCGTTCGTCCAGGTCCGGCCGACCGCGCGTGGCACGCGGCGTCGCGCCCGCCTCGTCGGATCCGCCGCCGCCGCCGTGCTGCTCCTCTCCGTGGCGTCGACCGGCGCGGAGCTGTCCCGGTTCGAACGCGTGCTGTCCCCTGCGGGCGTGCGCTTCGGCTCGGGACCCAACGCACCTGCGCTCGCGCTCGTGAGGACATTGGTCGCGCGCGGGCTGCACGAGGGATACGCCGACTACTGGGTCGCCTACAAGCTGGACTTCCTGAGCGGCGGCCGCCTCCACTTCGTGCCTGCCCCGCCGAGCCACATCCGCACGGTCGGGATGCTCCGGCAGGTGGAGCGCGCACCTGCGAGACGCCAGGTGTGGCTCTTCGTGCACCCCACCGCTCTCGAGCGGGCGGAGTACGTCGACAGCACGGTGATCCAGGGACCGGGCGCGCTCGCGGAGCCGGCGTTCCTCGAGGACCTCGGCCGGCTCGGAGTCGGCTACCGCGTCGTGCACATGGGAGCCGTCGACGCCGTCGTGCCCGCGCGCCGCGTCACCTTCGCCGACGTGGGGCTCCACCCGCTCGGCCTTTCCGGCGGCTGAGCGCCCGGGCGCGCGCGTCGTGGCGCGTGGCCCCCGATGGCACCGACCGGGCGCACCTGGCCGCATCCGTCGTTCCTGGCGCCGGCACCCGCGGGTTTGTAGCATCTGGCGGCAGTGACCGAGCGCTCGCGCACCCGGGTCTTGCTCACGGTCTTTGCACCCGACGCCGCCGGAGCAGGCATCGTCGAGTCACTCAGCTCACTCGGCGCCGCCCAGGCCCCGCCTGCACTTCGCGCGGTGCTCGACGAGATCTCGGCGTGCGTGGCGTCGCACGGGCCGAGCGCGCCGCTTGCCACG
>JAJYGM010000319.1 GCA_021785095.1 Actinomycetes bacterium | reverse complement strand
CCGGTCCGCCTCCCGGAGCCACAGCCCGAGGCCCGCCGCGACGGCGACCCCTGCTTCCACGAGCGCGCGGACCTGGGGGCCGTGCCGGCTGATCCCGGGGCTCTTCACGACCACCTCGCAGTGCGCCAGCGCGTCGAGCCCCGCGTCGCCGGACTGGACGCGGAGCCCTCCGAAGGTCGGTGCCGCCGGCCGGTCGTCGACCACCACCGGCACGACGCCCATGCGTCGGAGGCGCCGGAGGCTGGCGGCGCCCTCCGTGCGCAGGCCCCAGAGCCCGACGCGCGCGCCCTTCAGGTCCGACCAGCCGAGCGACGGCCGGTCCACCGTGCCCACCCGGCGAGACACCGTGCTCATCGTCGGGCGGTGCCTACGGGGACGACGGAGTCCCGGCGTACCGGGGTTCGGGCTCTCCGGGGACGAGCAGCCTGTGGGCGTTGCGGGGCTCCGCCGTGCCGGCCCAGGTCGGGGGCAGGAGCTCGGGCCCGTCGGCTTCGAGCAGCCGCTGTGCGGCCGCATCACGGGCTGCGGGATCGGACCAGGCAGGCGCGGCGGTGCGGACCTCCGCGGCGAAGGCCTGGAGCTGCGCTGTGCCCCGCCGGTCCGGCCGTTCGGCGGCGAGGACCGCTGCCGCACGGCACTCCTCCTCGTCGCCGACGCACTCGAAGGGCTTCGGCTTCCCCCCGACGCCGAGCAGCGCCTGGAACCGAGGAGCAAGGTCGGGGTTGCCGAGAGGCTCGCGGCCGCCGAAGATCGTCGACAGGGCCGCGGCGGAGAGGTACGGCGCGAGCACGAGGTCGATGAAGCAGCACTTGTCGCAGGTGCCGCACCAGTGGTCGAGCCGGCGGGCCGGGTCGGCAGCGAATGCGCGGTTGCAGCTCCGGAACACGGGGTGGTAGCGGTCGAGCGCGGCGAACTCCCGGGCCACCCACAGCTCGGAGCGGGCGCGAAGGAACGAGAAGTACCCGGGAGCGGGCGCGAGCGACTCGTCCAGCAACCGACGAAAGGCTGATTCGAACGCAGCGCCCTTCGACCACTGGTGGTTGACCGGTCGTTCGCCGTCCCAGACCGTCGGCACCGACGCCGACCGTTCGTTCGACATCACGACTGCATCGTGCCCGCCGAGCACCGCCGCCACGATCGCGATCGCAGAGAGGATCCCGGTGACCGGCACGTGCCCGTTCAGGAACCCGAGCTCCGCCGAGCGAAGCACCGCCGGGTCGATCCTCCGATCGGCACGCACGATCGGGAGCCCGGTGACCGCGGCCGCGTGCTCGATCGCCGCGAATCGGTCGCCCGCGCGGCTCACGACGAAGAGGGACGAGCCGGGGACGCGTCGGGCGACGTGCGCGACGGTCACGATCGAGTCGATGCCCGCGCCGAAGGGGACGAGCGGCCGCCCGGCGACGAGCGCCGGCCGCTCGGGGCGTCGCGCGGCCGAGTCGGGTCCGACGATCTCCAGCCCCGAGAGGTCGAGCCCGTTGCGGTAGGCGAGCTCGCCGAGCCCTTCGACGTAGAAGGTCCGGAGGAACGCGCGCTCGTCCTCCGTCGTCTCGGTGGCGCCGAGGTCGACCAGAGGCGGGGCGGAGGTCTTGTAGTACGAGACACCGGCGAGGAGGAACAGGATGCGAGCCGCCGCGCCGACCGCCGCATCGTCCCACGCGGCGTCGCGGCCGGCCGTCTCGAAGCGGACCTCCTCGGTGAACCGGTGCTGGCCGAGCGAGTAGCGGCACACGACGCGCCGCCCGCGGGCGTCGAGGTCGTACCCCTCGTAGACGAAGCGGTCCGCGGTCATCGTCCCCCCGATGCTACGAGCGCCACCGCACGAGCCTCATCGCAAGCGGGCGAGCAGCCCGAACCGGCCGCACGGCCGCTCGGACCGGTCGCTGAAGAAGTGCTCGTCGCCGGACGTGAACGAAGTCCCGACGATCCGCCCGTCACCGACGCCGCCTGCACGGAGCTGCAACCGGTTCGCGCCGGCCACGTCGAACCGAAAGCGGTCGCCGTGCGCCCACAGCACGCGGCTCGCGCCTGCGCCGAGGGTCGTGCGGGCCGCCGCCTCGATCTCCGGCCCGACCACGTAGACCGCGGGCGACACGGTCGGGCCGATGACGGCGATCGTCCGATCCGCCCGAGCGCCGAGCGCGGCCATGGAGTCGAGGGCCGAGCGGACCACGCCCGCGACGGCCCCGCGCCACCCGGCGTGCACGGTGGCGAGGACTCGGGCCTCCGGGTCGACCAGGAGCACCGGCGAGCAGTCTGCGACGAGCGTGACGAGCACCGGCCCTGGTTCCGCGGTGACCAGCGCGTCGGCCGCCTCGAGGGCGTCTCGGTCGTGGAGCGCCCCGCGCCCCGCCTCCGCCCGCCCGACGACCGCTGCCCGGGTGCCGTGCACCTGCCTGGCGAAGACGAGGTCGCCGACGCCGGTGCCGAGCGCGGTCGCTGCGCGACGCCGGTTCTCCGCGACGGCGTCGGGGTCGTCGCCCACGTGCAAGCCCAGGTTCAGCGACCGGTACGGCCCGACGGACGCGCCGTGCGCACGCGTGGTCACCGCCGCGTCCACGCCGAGGTCCGCGAGCCACGGCCACGAGAGCACCTCCACCTCGCCGGCGCGCAAGAGCGCGGCGCTGTCCTGGCCGAGGGTGCGCGCGCCCATGGCGGTCGAGGATAGAGGCCCCCGCCGGCCATGGCGGTCGAGGATAGAGGCCCCCGCCGGCCATGGCGGTCGGTGTCGACCGCTCCCCCGATGCTGGGTAGGGTCTCTGGTCATGGCGGACCGGGCCAGATTCGCAGAGCAGGCGATGGAGCACATGACCGCCCTGTACAGCGCAGCGCTCCGGATGACGCGCAACCCGGCGGACGCCGAGGACCTCGTCCAGGAGACCTACCTCAGGGCGTACCGGTCGTTCGACTCCTTCACCGAAGGCACGAACCTGAAGGCCTGGCTCTACCGCATCCTCACGAACACCTACATCAACTCCTATCGCGCCGCCAAGCGCCGCCCCGAGGTGAGCGACGTCGAGGACGTGGAGGACCTGTACCTCTATCACCGCCTCTCGCCGGAGCACGGCTTCGGCCGGAGCGCCGAGGAGGAGGCGCTCGCCGGCTTCACCGACGAGGAGGTGAAGGAGGCGATCGAGGCGCTCCCGGAGGCGTTCCGGATCGCCGTGCTCCTCGCGGACGTCGAGGGCTTCAGCTACAAGGAGATCGCGGACATCACCGAGGTCCCGATCGGGACGGTGATGAGCCGCATCCACCGGGGAAGAAGAGCTCTGCAGAAGACGTTGGCAGGATTCGCGCAGTCGCGGGGCCTCGTGGCTGCGGGCCCTGCGACGGCGCCGTGATCCGCGGCGGGGGGCGGGAGCCGGCAGCGGCCCCCGCGAGGAACTGACAGGAGACCGATGGTGGCCCACGATGGACGAGGGGGGTGCGGGGACTACGCATCGTACGTGGACTGCGCGGAGGCGGTCCGCCAGCTCTACGTGTACCTCGACGGGGAGCTGACCGACGACCGGCGCCTGGAGATCGCGGCACACCTGGACGAGTGCGGTCCGTGCGCCGACGCGGCGGGGTTCGAGGCGGAGCTGCGGGCCGTCATCTCGAGCCGTTGCAAGGACCGTGTGCCGGACTCGCTGATCGCGCGCGTCGCCTCGGCGATCGCCGCGGAGGAGGCGTGCCGGGGGTCGGGACCCGCCCCGTCGTCGGCGCCGGCATGAGCGCCCCACTCCCCGAGCCTGTGGACGCCGATCGCGACGGGGGCCGGGACTTCGGCCCCCGGGGTCCCGGGCTCGTCGACTGGCGCGTGGCGGAACGGGTCGCGGCCTGGGCGATCGCCCGGCGCTCCCCGGGTGTCCGGTATGACGCGGACGAGCTCTCGAGGTCGTTCGCCGCCGCGACCGCCAAGGCCGAGGAGCTCGTCGCCGCCTCGACCGGCTGGCACGCGCCCACGCCGGCCCGATCGGTCGTCACGGATCGCCTGGGCTGGGCGCGGGCGAACGTCGCCTCCTTCCAGCGCCTGCTCACGCCTGCGCTCGCGAAGTTCGAACGTCGGCGGGAGGAGCGACGACGCTCGGCTGCACGGCCCGCCTGGCTCGTCGACCTCCCCGAGCCCATCGCCGCCAGGGTCGCCGGAGCGGGCCGCTCGGCGAGCGGGGCGCAGCTCGGCGCGGTGCTCGCCTGGATGTCGACCCGGGTCCTCGGGCAGTACGACCTGCTGCTCACCGAGGAGATGGCCGACGACCAGGACCTCTTGTACTACGTCGGGCCCAACGTCGTGGACCTCGAGCAGCGCCACGGGTTCGCTCCCGAGGAGTTCCGGCTGTGGCTGGCGCTCCACGAGGTCACCCACCGCTGCCAGTTCACGGCCGTTCCGTGGCTCCGCGGCTACTTCCTGTCGCTCGTGGACAGGGCGATCGAGCCGTTCCAGGCGGACCCGGGACGCCTGGCCGAGATGGTCCGACGCACGGCAGAGCAGCTCCGGTCGCGCAAGAGCCCGTTCGACGACGCGGGTGTGCTCGGCATCGTGGCGAGCGAGTCGCAGCTCGAGGCGATCCGGAGCCTCCAGGCGATGATGAGCCTCCTCGAGGGGCACGGCGACGTGACGATGGACCGGGCGGGCGCTGCAGAGGTGCCCGGAGCCGCCCGCTTCAGCCAGGTGCTGCGCGAGCGCAGGCAGTCCGTGAAGGGGCCGGCGAAGGTGTTGCAGCAGGTGCTCGGGCTCGAGGCCAAGCTGCGGCAGTACCAGCAGGGAGAGGAGTTCATCAGGGCTGCCGAGGCGCGCGGCGGACGGGACCTCTTCGACCGGGTCTGGCGCGGACCCGAATGGCTTCCGACGCTCGCAGAGATCCGCGAGCCGGAGCTGTGGATCTCTCGCGTGGAGGCGACGCGGGACGGCGGGTGACGGATCCCGCGGTCCCCCGGACGATCGCAGGCGACGGCCTCGCGGGGAGCCTCCTTCCTCGCTGCAACTTCCCGCCCGCCGCCTCGCCTCTCACCTGTGCCGTGTCGGGCGGACCCGATTCCCTCGCCCTGCTCGTCCTCTCGACGCTCGCCGGCTGCCGTGTGACCGTGGTCCATGTGGACCACGGGCTGCGCGTGGGCTCGGCCGGCGAGGCCGATCTCGTCGCAGCG
>JAJYGM010000652.1 GCA_021785095.1 Actinomycetes bacterium | reverse complement strand
AGCGCTCGGCCCCGCTGATGCGTCAGGCCGCCCTGCGGCTCAATGACGATGGAACGGCTAGCGCCGTTCAGCGCAACGGCACCGCCGGGATCCCGACGACGCCGACCGAGCCCGAGGGCGACGCGTCACCCATCACGGCGACAGCGGCGTCGGCGCGTACGAACGCGGGGCCGGCCGGCACCACCGCTGTCGCCTCGCCGAACGCCGGCACCTGCACGACCTGGGCGTGGCGGCGCGCACCCGCCCACGAGGTCACCTCGACCCACAGCGGACCACGGCGGGGGTTCTCGAGCACGATCCTCCACGAAGCCGGGCTCGGGTGGGCCGTGGACGACGTGGCCGTGGACGACGTGGCCGTGGACGACGTGGCCGCGGCTGCCCGTGGGACGGCGGGGGGTGCCACGACCACCCAGCTGCGAGCTGCGCTCGCCTGGGCGCCGGTGACGGTCACGTCCTGCGCCCACCACGGCGCGGGGCCATGGGGCGTGCCCGCGCCGACCCGGGCGACCACGACGCCTGGGCCGAAGGCGCGCACCTGCACCGTGTAGCGCTCCTCCAGCGCGATCCGGATCTGCTCGCTCGTGGGCAACGTCCAGACGCTCTTCGGGCCGAGCACCTGCGTGAAGGGGTGGACTGGCCCGCTCGGGAGCCGCACCGCGACGTCGACGCGCTCGCTGCGCGCAGACGGGTTGAAGACGACGAGCTCCGACGACCCGCCCGTCGCGTCCTCGACGGCGGGCAGGTCCGAGAGGGTGGACATCGCTGGTGCCCCGAGCTCGAACGCGACGCCGCCGGCCCCGTCAGGGCCGTAGAGCTGGAGCTCGCCTGCGACGACCGCTCCCGATCGCGCGGTGACGGCCGTCGCGATCGACGCCTGGTTCTGCACGTAGGCGCCGACTGTCAGCACGCGCAGGTCCCATGGCGCGACGACGACCCCTTGGAACGGCGCCGGGTTTGTCGAGCCGGAGGCGGTCACGAACGAGAGGTCGACGACCGCGAGGTTCGGCGTCGGATTGAAGAGGGTGACACGCAGCGTGCTCCCCTCACGGGTCGAGCCTGAGGCGAAGTACCAGCGGGACGCGACCTCGGACGCGCACGGGGTGACGGAGCGCCCGGTGCGGCCGTCGACGAGCTCCGTCACGCTGACCGCGCCGCCCGCCACCAGGATGCGGGCCGCGAGCCACACGCCGTCGATCACCTGTGCGGGAACGAGCCCCGCCTCTGCGTGCGGCCCCAGCTCGAGTTCGTGCTGGCGCTGGGAACCCTGTGCGTCCACGATCACCGCGTCGACCTGGACCGCCCGTGGTGCGGCGTTGACGAGGAGGAGCTCCGTCTTGCCGGCGCGCGCGGCGGGACCAGGAGCGGCCGGGCAGTACCAGCTCGAGGACGCCGAGCCCGCAGGTGCCGCTTCCGCCGCGAGCGCCGCCGGCTGCAGCATGGTCCTCGGGGGATTTCGCGCCGCGACCGTGCCGAGGAACCCGCCCAGGGCGACCGCGGCCGCGAGGGCCGCGAGCGCGGCAAACCTGCCGCGTCCGCCGTCCCTCCGCCGGGCGGCAGCGACCGTCACCCGTCCGCTCCGACGTCTCGGCCGGGCTGCTCTTCCGGCACGGCGCTCGCGAGACGTACGCCGAGGGACTCCGAGGTCGATCCCGTCCGCGTGTCGAGCCGCCCGCTCGCGGCGGACGACGTCCGGACCTCCCCCTCGGCGGGCCGATCGTGCGGCGCACGCCGTCTCCTGCGGGCACGCACCGCTGGTCCCCACCACCAGTCGAGCCACCGTCGCCGCCCAACGATCGCGGCAGCCACGACCACCCACGCGAACAGCTCCAGCGCAGCACCCAGGGGATCGAGCATCCCGGCGATGCCCCCGGCACCTGCCGAGGTCACCGACGGCGCGCGTGGGCCGGCGGTGAAGGCCGTGTTCTCGAACACACTGAGACCGCTGGGGCCCACCGGCACTGTGCGCAGCTGTGGCTGCCGTGCGAGCGCGGCGGCGAGCCCGCGCGCCAAGGGGTATGTCGATGTGGAAGGGGACCCTGGCGAGCGCGGCGCGAGCGCGGACACTGCGACCACGTAGCGGATCCGTGCAGCGGCCAGCGCACGACCGAGCTGCACCGTCTCGCCGCGCATCGCGACCCGGAGCGCCGGCGCTATTCGGCCGGCGCTTCCCGGTGTCGCGGGAGGCCAGAGGTCGAGCAGCGTCGGTGTCCCGTCCGTCGACGTGGCATAGGCCAACCCGGGTCCGATCGCCCAGCCGCCGGACGGAAGCGCCTGCGGGTCGCCGAGCCACAGCACGCGATAGCCGGGCGACCCCTTCCTTAAGGCGGGGAAGGCGATCGCGCCCCGGTACCCAGACGAGGGCAGCCCCCACCTGCCGTCGGTGGCCTCCGCCACCGTCGGCAAGACCCCGACCGCGAGGGCCGCGACCGAGAGCACTGCGAGCCCCTGTCGCCAGCCGAACCCGTAGCCCGCGAGGTCGGTCTCGAACGCGGCGACGCCGAGGCCCGCCGCGCCGGCCACCGCCACCGCGGCGGGAGCGAGGAGCACGTCCACCGACGGCGCGAACGGGACCGCCCAGCCTTTCGCCGCGACGAGCGCGAGGAACCACGCGGGCAGAGCGACTGCCCACAGCCGGATCACCCACGCGAGGCGCTCGTTGCGCGCAAGAAGGAGCGCGCAGGCAGCCGCCCCGGGGAGAAGCCACGCGAGCGGTGAGCCTCCGACGGGGCCGACTGCCATCCGCAACAGCCCCCCCCAGCCGGGGGCGGACGCGGGGTCTGCGGCGAGCCCGAGGACCGACAGCGCGCCGCGACCGGCGAGCAGCGTCCCCACGACCCACGGCGTGCACAGCACCGCGGCGACCAACGTCCCCCCGGAGGCGACGACGAGGGCCCGCGCTCCCCGACGGGCGCCGCCGGCGACGACCGATCCGCAGGCCAGTCCGAGGCCGGCGACGAGGACGACGACCACCATCGCCGGCGCGAACGACATCGCCACCGCCTCGAGCGCGCCGAGCCAGAGGAGGCGTCCGCCAAGACGCCGCCTCCACGTGCCCGCCGCGGTGGTGGGCTCCGTCGCCTCGAGGTCGGCAGCGACGGCAACGTTCTTGACGGGCGACGGTGCCGGGGAGCTGAAGGGCTCGAGCCCGGTTGCCCGCGCGAGCTGCAGGACCACCCACGGGGTCGCTGCGTACGCGACGAGACCGTCCCAGCGACCGCGCCCGAGTGCGTCGACCGCAAGCGGCAGCGCGAGGTACGCGAGCGTCGCGACAAGGCGACCGGGCGCGGAGCGGAAGGGCCCGAGCAGCCGGGACATTCCCCACGCACCCAGTGGGAAGCACGCGAAGACCGCTACTTGCTGGAGGAGGCCGCTCCGCCCGAAGAGCACCGTCCCCGCCAGCGCGAGGAAACCGTAGGCCGGGCTGGCTGGCGCGTGTGAGCCGGTGCCCGCGGGCTGCCACGACGCGAAGAGCTGGTGCCAGAGGTCCGTCCACGGAGGGAACGGGACGAACTGCCCGACGAGCGGCACCGACGATCCGATGAGCGCGCGGGAGCCCACGACGATGACGAGGGACGCGACGAGGTACGCCAAGACCCGGGACCGGCGCGACGCGAAGATGCCCACCGACCCCTTCCCGCGCGTGCGCCTTCCCCTGTGTCCGAGATCGTCGAGATCGTCGAAGCCCGCGTCGTCGTCGAAGCCCAGGCCGATCGAGCCGGCGACCTCGGCCCCAGCCCCGTTTCCGCCCGGCACTGGCAGATCGGGAGCCAGGACCTCGGGCGGGCGGCCCGGTTGCCGACCGTGCGCGACCTCGAGGCCTTGGTGCGTGAGCCGCGAGACGTACGTCGACAGCCGCGCGCTCCCGCGCACCTGAAGGCTGCGGACCTCGGCGTCGCTGACGACGCGCACGGCGGCCAAGGCTGCTCGCCGGGGTCGCAGCTCCCTCCACCGGGCGAGGTTCCAGCGCCACGCGTGAACGACCGCACGTGCCCGCCGCCGGTCCCCGGCGAGCCTCGCCACCACGGCTTCTCCGAGCGCGAGGAGGAATGCCTGGGGCACGACCCGCACCAGGTGGGTCCACGAATAGCAGGTGAGGACGGCGCCAAGCTCGTGGCGCCTCTGGAGCGCTTGGAGTGAGGGGGCGTCCGATGGCGGGGGCGGCCTGCAGCCGGCCGCGACGAGCCCGAGATGGCGCGCCGTCGCGGACGGCGCGACGACGACGCGCGCACCGGCGACGTGGGCTCGCCACGACAGGTCGAGGTCCTGCCCCATCGCGACGATCGCGGCGTCGTAGCCGCCGAGCGCACGGAAGAGGTCACCACGCACGAGCGTGCAGCCTCCCGGCGCGACGAACACGTCTCGGACCGCGTCGTGCTGGCCCGCGTCCATCTCGCCGACTTGCACCCGCTCGACGACGGCGCCGGTCTTGTCGATCCCCTGGCCGACATGGAGCAACGCCCGCGGCTCGTCCCAGTGGACCATCTTCGGGCACACGATCCCGGCGTTGGAGCGGAACGACTCTTCGACCATGAGGTGCACGGCGTCCGGCGAGGGAGCGCAGTCGTCGTGGCACAGGAGGAAGAACGACGCCCCTTCGACCATCCACAGCGCCTCGTCGACCGCAGCGGCGAACCCCTCGCTCTCGGGCAGCCGGCGCACGAACGCTTCGGGAAGAACGCGCGCCACCATCTCAGTGGGGTCGGAAGAGCCGCCGGCGACGAGCACCAGCACCGAGAGGTTGTCGTAGTCCTGCGCCGCCAGCGCCTGCAGGGTCTCCTCGAACCAGGGACCTGGATCGGTGGTGACCAATATGGCAACCACCGCTGGGGCGCGCGCCGCGCTCGCCGACCCCTCCGTCATCAGGACAGGCAGGCTACTCCCCCTGCCAGCCCGGGTCGGGCGCCCCGGCGGGACGCGCAGGTGCTCCGGCGGGACGGGCAGGTGCTCCGGCGGGACGGGCGCTCCGGCGGCCCGAGCGACCGGCGGCCCGAATGCTTGCAAGTGTTGAAAACGTGATATACTGTTGCATCAAGCGCCGGAGCGCTCAACGCGATCACGAGCAGTCAGAGGAAGGAGCTCTCCATGCCCGACCACGGCGACGAGACGAACGACATCGCGGCAGAGCTGGCCCGGCACGTGCGCGACACGGCGTACACGGCC
>JAJYGM010000310.1 GCA_021785095.1 Actinomycetes bacterium | reverse complement strand
TCGGGTTTCCCAAGCTACGCGGTCGGTGCCGTGGGGCGAGGAGCCCGCGCCGTGGGCCGAGCGCCTCTCGTTCTCTGGCGTCTGGTCCACCTCGCACGCCGGACCGCGAACCGAGGAGCAGACGGACCCGAGGATCAGACGGAACCGGGGGACAGACTCAACCGAGCGGCAGACGGACTGGATAAGAAAGTGACTGGAGCAAAACCTCACCGGGTGGACCATCTCGCGCTGCTCGAATCGCACGCCATCTTCGTGCTGCGCGAGGTCGCCGCCGAGGCCGAGCGCCCCGTCCTCCTCTTCAGCGGCGGGAAGGACTCGGCCGTGCTCCTGCATCTCGCCGTCAAGGCGTTCCGTCCCGGCGGTCTCCCCTTCCCGATCATGCACGTGGACACCGGGCACAACTTCGCAGAAGTCCTCAAGTTCCGCGACGAGCGCGTGAGCACGCTCGGAGAGCGGCTCATCGTGGCCAGCGTCCAGGAGTCCATCGACCGTGGCCGCGTGCCGGATCCGGGACCCAATGCGAGCCGCAACCGCCTTCAGACCACCACGCTGCTCGACGCCATCGCCCAACACTCCTTCGACGCGTGCTTCGGTGGCGCGCGCCGCGACGAGGACAAGGCGCGCGCCAAGGAGCGGGTCCTCTCCTTCCGGGACTCTTTCGGGCAATGGGACCCCAAGCGCCAGCGGCCCGAGCTCTGGCACCTCTACCAGGGCCGGGTGCAGCCCGGAGAGCATGTCCGCGCGTTCCCCCTCTCGGACTGGACCGAGCTGGACATCTGGCAGTACGTCGCCCGTGAGGGCATCTCGCTCCCGGAGATCTACTACGCGCACCGCCGACCGGTCGTCGAGCGCGACGGCATGCTCCTTGCTGTGTGCGACTGGGTGACTCCTGTGCCGGGTGAGGAGGTCCGCGAAGAGACGGTGCGTTTCCGGACCGTCGGAGACGCGACCTGCACCGGCGCCGTGCTTTCGACCGCTCGGACCGTCACACAGATCATCGACGAGACGGCCTCGTCCCGGGTCTCCGAGCGGGGTGCCACGAGGGCAGACGACAGGTTCTCCGAGACTGCGATGGAAGACCGCAAGCGGGAAGGATACTTCTGAGGTGACGCCGTCCGCCGACGGGGCGGCCAGCGACGGCATGGACCTCCTGCGGTTCGCAGCCGTGGGATCGGTCGACGACGGCAAGTCGACGCTGATCGGGCGCCTCCTGTACGACACCCGCCAGCTGTTCGACGACCAGGTGGCCGCGGTGGAGGCTGCGTCGGCGCGGCGGGGCATCGGAGAAGTGGACCTCTCGTTCATCACCGACGGCCTGCGCGCAGAACGCGAGCAGGGCATCACCATCGACGTGGCCTACCGGTACGCCGCTACCCCGCGCCGGAAGTTCGTCATCGCGGACTGTCCTGGCCACGTGCAGTACACGCGGAACATGGCCACGGGGGCGTCCACCGCGGACCTCGCGCTCGTCGTGGTGGACGCCGTGAGCGGCCTGCGCGAGCAGACGAGGCGCCACGCGTGCATCGCCGCTCTTCTCGGAGTGAGCGAGTTCATCGTCTGCGCGAACAAGATGGACCTCGTCGGGTGGGACGAGGACGCGTACCGCTCGGTGGTCGACGAGGTGGAGACCCTCGCAGCTCGGCTCGAGCTGTCGTCGACGCTCGTCGTCCCGGTGTCCGCGCTCCACGGCGACAACGTCGTCGAGCGATCCGACGCCGCACCCTGGTACGACGGCCCCACGGTGCTCGAGGCGCTGGAGCAGGCTCCGGCGGGCGCGTGGGCTTCCGGCCACGGCACGGACCTGAGCGGCGGCGCCCGGCTGCCGGTCCAGTGGGTGCTCCGTCGCCCCGGCGGAGGCCGGAGCTACGCAGGGATGGTCAACGGCGGCATGTTGCGCACCGGTGAGGAGGTGGTCGTCCTGCCGGAGGGCTGGAGGACGACCGTGACCGGTATCGAGACGTACGACGGCCCGCTCGACGAGGCGCCGGTGGGCATCTCGGTATCAGTGGACCTCGCAGACGATCTCGACGTCTCGCGTGGCGACCTGCTCGCTGCGGCGACCGATCCACCTTCGGTCGTGAACGACTTCCTCGCCACGGTGTGCTGGTTCTCGGACCGGCCCCTTCGCAGCGGCGACCGCCTGCGTGTGAAGCACACCACCCGCACGACGCCCGCCCGTGCGACCTCCGTGCGAGGGCGGCTCGACGTCAACCGACTGCAGCTCGACCCGGCCGACGAGCTCACCAACAACGACATCGGGACCGTCGAGCTGACCACGGCCGTGCCGCTCGCGGTCGACCCCTACCGCCACGACCGGATCACGGGCAGCTTCGTCCTCGTCGACGAGGGAACGAACACGACTGTCGCCGCCGGCATGGTCGGCGAGCCCCATCTCGCCGACGGCAAGGTCGGGGCTGCGGCGACGCCAGGGCCAGGGGCGCATCCCGTCTGACCTCCGCACAGGGCGAGGTCTGACCGACCCGGCACCTCTGGACGGCCTACGGCTTGGCGACCATGACCACCATGGCGACCACGATCATGGCGACGACCCCCGCGCTGGCGACGCACATCGTGCGGCACGCCCGCCGGACCGCGGTCGGCACGACGGCTTCCGCCGGCGACGCGAGACCGCACTTGACCCGCCGCTCGGCGGGCCACAGGACGCCCTCGGCGAGCGCCGTGGCCGCGGCCCACAGACCCAGCCCCCAGTCGACCCAGGTCGCGCCGAACCGGTAGGCGCCGCCGGACATCGCAAGCAACGCGATCCCGAGCACTGGCACGAGGTAGAGGGCGCGTCCCGTCCAGTTCACCCCCGGTGAGAAATAGGAGCGGACCGAAGGTGGGAGCTCCCCCTTGGCGGTGAGCACCCGTGCTGCCGAGACGGCGCCGGCGATGACCGCGAGGAGGGCGACGAGCACCGCGGCGACGTGGACCACGAGCACCACCGTGAAGGCGGGGCCGGTCGGGATCCTGGCGGCGGCGGCGAGATGGGTCACCTCCGGTCCGAGAGCGTCATCGCCTGGCCAACGGGGTCATCGCCGGCCCGAGCCGGGGAGGCGCCGGAGGGAGGGCCGGGGGGCGCGAGCACCGACGCGCGCGAGCACCGGCATGCCGACCATGATGCGAGGAAGCCGCTGCGCGGGGGTACGTTGGAGGGCGACGGGGCCGTTCCGCACGGGATGGCGTGGCACGAGAGCACAGAAGAGCGCAGCAGGTGGAGCCAGGAGGCGAGAGGTCCCAGACGAGCCAGCTGAGGCTCGACCCACTCACGGGCCGATGGGTGGTGGTCAGCACGAGGCGGGCGGAGCGACCCGAGGCGTTCGTCCTCCGGTCCCAGGAGGTCCAGGCCGACACGACCCGGCCCTGTCCCTTCTGCCCCGGCCACGAGGAGGAGAGCCCGCCGGCCCTCGAGACCTACGGGCCGAGCGGCCGATGGCTCGTCCGCGTCGTGCCGAACCTGTACCCGGCGTTCTCCGGCGACGAGCCGTTCGTCGTCACGAACCGCGGCCCCGTCTTCACCCAGGCGTCCGCGGGCGGGATTCACGAGATCCTCATCCTCTCTCCGGAGCACGACGTGTCGTGGTCCATGCTGTCGAACGAGCAGACCGGCCTCGTGATGGCGGCGCTGCGCGACCGCATCGAGGAGCACTCCCAGCATCCCTCGCTTCGCTACAGCCAGGCGATCGTCAACGCCGGGAGGGAAGCCGGCGCGTCCCTCGAGCATCCCCACGGGCAGCTTCTCGGGATGTCCTTCGTACCGCGCGAGCTGGCCGAAGAGCAGGCGCGCTTCGCCCGGTTCGCCGAGAGCTGCCTCTTGTGCACGACGGTCGAGGCCGAGGAGTCGGAAGGCTACCGGGTCATCTACGCGGACGACCGCGTGGTCGTCGTCTGCCCCTTCTGGAGCGCCACCCCCTACGAGATGCTGGTCGTGCCCCGCCTTCACACCCCGCATCTCTACCGCAGCCCGACCGAGGACCTCGTCTCGGTCGGGCTCGCGCTGAAGGCGGGCCTCGCGCAGCTGCGCGAGGTGATCGGGGACGTCGCCTACAACCTCGTCTTCCACTCCGCCCCCTATCGCGTGAACGACCCGTTCCACTGGCACGTCCATGTGTGGCCGAAGGCGACGACGCGGGCGGGGTTCGAGATGGGGACCGGCGTCGCCATCAACATCGTGAACCCCGAGCAAGCTGCCGAACAGCTGCGGGTCCCCGTGCACGCAGGATGACGGCCGCCGCGCCGGGTCAGCCGATGAAGGGCGCGGCCACCTCGGTCAACAGCTGGATGTCCAGGGACTTCGGACGGCCGACGGCTTCTTCGAGCGGCACGCGCACGATGCGACCCGACCTGAGCGCCACCATCTTGCCGAATGTCCCGTCGTGGACAGCGGCGGTCGCCTCGACGCCGAAGCGCGTCGCGAGCACCCGGTCGTAGGCCGTCGGCGACCCTCCTCGTTGGATGTGGCCAAGCGTCACGTGGCGCGACTCGTAGCCGGTCCGTCCTTCGATCTCTGTCGCGAGCCACGCCCCGATGCCACCTAGCCGAGCGTGGCCGAACTGGTCGACGGTCCGTGAGGTCGTGGCCAGCGTCGCGGACTCCAGGTCAGTACCAGGCCCAGGGAGCGCGCCCTCCGAGATCACCACCACCGACGAGTAGGAGCCGCGCTCGTGGCGACTCCGAATGCGGCCGCACACCTCGTCGACCTCGAAGGGGACCTCCGGGACGAGGATCTCGTCGGCACCGCCCGCGATCCCCGCGTACGTCGCGATCCACCCCACGTGACGACCCATCACCTCACAGACGATCACCCGGTGATGGGACTCCGCGGTCGTCTGGAGGCGGTCGATGGCCTCGGTCGCCGTCTCCACCGCGGTGTGGAACCCGAACGTCACCTCGGTGCCCGAGAGGTCGTTGTCGATCGTCTTCGGGACGCCGACGGCGCGGACCCCTAGGGAACCGAGCCGTTGCGCCACTCCCAGCGTGTCGTCACCCCCGATCGCGACGAGCGCGTCGATGCCGTCCTTCTCGAGGTTGTCGACGGTGACGCGGGGGCCGCCGTCGGTGGCGAATGGGTTCGTCCGGGAGCTGCCGAGGATCGTGCCGCCGCGCGTGAGGAGGTCCTCCACCCCTCCAGGCTCGAGCGGAACGCTCCGCCGCTCCATCACCCCGCGCCACCCGTCGA
>JAJYGM010000547.1 GCA_021785095.1 Actinomycetes bacterium | reverse complement strand
ATCTGGTCGAGGTCGCAGCCTCCGACCCGGAGACCCGCTACGCGCTCGGGAGCGTGCTCAACCATGTCCTGCTGCACCAGACGGTGATCGGCGAGGAGGCGCTCGCGCAGCTTGCCAAGGTCGGCGAGACACCGGACCTGGTCATCGGGTGCACCGGAGGTGGCTCGAACTTCGCGGGGCTGTCCTTCCCGATCCTGCGGGAGAAGCTCGCCGGTCGCATGGCGCCGGAGATCCTCGCGGTCGAGCCCGCTGCCTGTCCCTCGCTCACCAAGGGCGTCTACGCGTACGACTTCGGCGACACGGGTGGCTTCACCCCCCTCGTCAAGATGCACACGCTCGGTCACGACTTCGTCCCCGAGCCGATCCACGCAGGTGGGCTCCGCTACCACGGCATGGCGCCGCTGCTGTCGCACGTCTACGAGCTCGGCCTCCTCTCCGCGGTCGCGAAGCCGCAGTCGGAGTGCTTCGCCGCCGGCGTCCTCTTCGCCCGGACCGAGGGGATCGTGCCCGCCCCCGAACCCACCCACGCCCTGGCCGCCTGCATCGAGGAAGCACGCCGCTGCGCCGAGACCGGCGAGGAGAAGGTGATCCTGACCGCGCTCTGCGGCCACGGCCACTTCGACATGGCGGCCTACGACCGCTACGCGCATGGCGAGCTGACCGACTACGCCTACCCGGAGGAGGCGGTGGCAGCCGCACTGGCGCACCTCCCTGCCACCGCCGGCTGAACGAGCCGGCCGCTCAGGCGGACACCGGCCCGGCTGCCGGCCGCTCAGGCGGACACCGGCCTGGCTGCCGGCCGCTCAGGCGGACACCGGCCCGGCTGCCGGCCGCTCAACGAGCGGCGCGCGCGGGGTCCTACCCCTGCCATCGGGGGGCGCCCCTCGGTACCGTCGCGCCGTGGACGGCGGGCTGCGATGCACCTGACCCCGCTGCGCAGCGGGGCCGAGCGCTACTACCTGAGGAGCCTCGGGCTCGAGCCGAACGACGGCTCCGTCCCGAGGTCGGACACGGGAGTCGGCTCGCCCGAAGGACTGGGAGACGGCCACTGGGTGGGCAAGGGAGCCGCCGGGCTCGGGCTCTCCGGCCCCGTGCAGCCCCTAGCGCTCGCCAGCGTGCTCGGTGGCGTCGAGCCTGTCCGCGGCCTCCCGCTCGGATCCCGGGCAGAGGCCCGGCGCATCGCCGGGTGGGATGTGACCGCAGGCGCGCCCAAGTGCCTCGCCGTGACCTGGGCCTTCGCCGACGAGGCGCTGGGGCCGGCGCTCGAGCGCGCGCACCGGGCAGCCTGTGCCGAGGCGCTCGCGTACCTCGAGGACCACGCCATCCGTGTCCGGCGCCGCGACGGAGGCGCGGAGCAACTCCTCGTGACCAGCGGCGCGGTGGGCGCCGTGTTCTTCCACCGTCTGAACCGCGCGCACGAGCCCTACCTACACAGCCACATCGTGTTGGCGAACGCGGCGCAGAGCCCGGACGGGCGATGGTCGGGGCTGGACAGTCGCTCGCTCTACGCCGAGGCAGGCGCCGCCGGGCGGGTGTACGTCGCGGACCTCGTGCACCGGCTGCGCACGCTCGGTCTGGATGCCGAGAGCCTTCCCGGTGGCCGGGTGCGCCTGGCGGGCGTGGCTCCGAGCACGGAGGCCGGCCTCTCCTCCCGCCGTGCGGCGGTCGAGGACCAGCTCGCGCGCTGGCAGGCCGGTGGGGCGCGAGCGGCGGGGGCGGCTGCCCGGACGACGCGACCTGCGAAACGCGCGCCCCTCCCGCTGGACGAGCTCCGCACGCGGTGGGACCAACTCGGCGAGCGCCCCGACCCCGGGGCGCGGTGGCTGCCGAGCGGTTCCGGAGCCGCCGCCGGCGCACCGGGCGAGCTCGATCCCTTCGTGCTGGCGCTCCGGGCGGGTGGGGAGCGCGGCAGGATGCGTCGGGCAGACGTGGTCGCCGCGCTCTGCGACGCGTCGCCCGGCGGGCTCCGCCGAACGGAGATCGAGCGGGCCAGCGCGGCCTTCCTCTCTTCTCCGGCGGTCGTGGCGGTGGAGGGGAGGCCGGGGCTCGAGCGCTGGGAGGCCACCGAGGTGGTCCGCGCGGAGGGGCGGCTCGCGAGCTCGTTTCGCTGTGCGGAGCGAGGAGGCGCGGGATGGACCGTCCTCGCTCCCGGGATTCCCGTCTCCGGCGCCGAGGATCGCGTCGGGGCACTGGTACGTGAGCTCGCCGCCGCTGGTCGTCAGGTCCGGGGGGTTGCCGCGTCGCCCGCGCTGGCACTCGCTGGTGAGGCGGCCACGGGACTCCCGTTCGCCGTGGGTGTCCGGGGATGGGTCGCCGGCGACGCCCTCGTGCTCCTCGGTGCCGACCGGCTCCCCCTCGAGACGCTTGCCTCGATCGGGCGCCAGAGCAGCGGCGGTCTCGTCGTGGCGGTCGTCGTCGACGGGAGGGCCGGGCGGGGGCGGGTGCTCGCAGAGACCCTTCCCGATCCTCCCTACCCGCCGATGGCGGGGGAACACCCAGGCGAGGCGCCCTCGCCGGGGGGTTCGCGAGCCGGCCACGGCGGCGGCAGCCCGGGGCGTCCGACGGGGGTTCGCGTGCCCCTCGCCGAGCGGGACGTGGTGCTCGCAGCGGACCTCGCAGGGGTGGTGGAAGGGTGTGCCGCGACCGTTGCTCCGCGCGCCGCGGCGGGCCTCCCACCCCTGGTCGTGGCACCCGATGTCCCGACGGCGGCGCTGCTCGAGTCGGCGCTGCGCGACGAGCTCGCAGGGCTCGGCGTGCTCGGCCCCGCCCTCGGAGCCGTTGTCGGTGGTCCGGGTCGTGCCTGGCGGATCGGGGACATGGTCCGCGGCGTCCGTGCGCACGAGGGCCAGCCGCTCCGCCACCGGGCCCGCGTCCTCGGGACGGAGGGGCCGAGAGTGGTCCTCGAGCTCCCCGGTGGGGTTGCGGTCGCACTGAGGGCGGAGCAGTTGCGCGACCTCGGCGCGCGCCCCTGCTGGGTGGTGACGCCGGGTGAGGCCCGCTGGCTGGGCGAGGAGCCGGCACTCGTCCACGGGAGCGCGGCCATGCTGGCGGGACCCGGTGGTGACGCTGGCGCGCGCGGGGCCCCACCTCCCGGGGATGCCGGACGCTCGGCCATCCCGACCGCGGGGGTGTCACGGGTCGCCCACCACGTCGTCGCGCCACCTGGCCTTCTCGCGGAGCTGGCTCGAACGGGCCTCGCAGGGGGAGCGCTGGCCGAGCCCCCCCAGGTGGCCGGGGCGGAGCGCGAGCCCTTCGAGTCGGCCCTACCCGGCGCGGCCGGGGTTGGAGCGGACGGTGGGCGTCCCGGCGCCAGGGCTGCCGCCCGGGCACTCGAGGCCGCGCTCGGCGTGGCTGCCGACGTGGCCCGCGATCCCCGGGTCGAAGAGCTGATCGGCCGGCCGCCGCCGGGCGTCGTCGCGCGCCTGGCGTGGCGGGAGGCCGCCGGCGCCGTGCTCGCCGAGTCCTTCGGCCGGGACGGATCGCCGCATGCCCTTGCCCGGGCTGCGGCCCGGGCGGACCTCCGTGCGCGCCTCCAGCGTGCCGAGGCACTGGAGCGGGGTTCCGGACGAGCAGCCGGCCGGGCGCCTCGCCTCGGCTCCGAGGTCGCTCGTGCGCGAGGGCTCGCCCCGGAGTCCGAGCGCCAAGGCGTGCCGGACCGGGCCCGGGACTTCGGGAGCCTCGGCCTCGGGCGCTGACGCGCGCCGAGCTGGCGCCCGAGCGCCGGGGCGGGCGAGCCACCGGTACGGCCGCTCGGTCGCGTCCTGCGGCGCGGCGCTGCCGGGTGGGAGGAACGACCCGGTCGGCACGCACCCCGCCGCTCGCCCGGAGGCACGCATCTTCGTAGACTCCTTGCGGCGCGGAGATCCTCGCCAGCAGAGCTCGAGGGGAGCGAGAGCGGAAGGGGTGGGCGATGCGGGTGGCGCTGACGGTTGGGGACTTCCTGGAGCGGGCCGAGCTGGTCTACGGGGAACGGGAGGCGGTCGTCGACGAGCCGGGGGCTGTGGGCGGGCTCGGCCGTCTGTCCTGGTCCGAGGTGGGTCGGCGCGCCGAGGGGATGGCGGCCGCGCTCGATGCGATGGGGGTGGGGCGAGGTGAGCGGGTCGCGATCGTGAGCCCCAACTCCGCCAAGTTCTTCATCTCCTACTTCGGGGTGAGTGCGTGGGGCCGGGCGCTCGTCCCGGTGAACTTCCGGCTCACGGCCGACGAGATCACGTACATCGTCGAGCACTCGGGTGCGACGGTGCTCCTCGTGGACCCGGAGCTCGACGAGGGGCTCGCCGGGGTGAAGGCGGCGGAGCGAATCGTCCTCGATGGGACGGCCGACGCCGAGCTCTTCGCGCCGGCGCCGCCGGGTTCGGCGGCGAGCTGGGAAGCCGACGAGGACGCGGTCTGCTCGGTCAACTACACCTCGGGGACGACATCCCGACCGAAGGGGGTGCGGCTCACCCACCGGAACTGCTGGACCAACGCGGTGACGTTCGGCTGGCACACCACCGTCACCGACCGGGACGTCCTCATCCACACCCTGCCCATGTTCCACTGCAACGGTTGGGGGATGCCCTACGCGGTCACGGGCATGGGCGGCCGCCATGTCGTCCTCCGCAAGGTCGACGGCGAGGAGATCCTTGCGCGCATCGAGCGGGAGGGGATCACGCTCGCCTGTGGCGCGCCAGCGGTCGTGTCGGCGGTGCTCAACGCCGCGGAGGCCCGGCGCAAGGCGGGCGAGGAGGTACCCGGACGCGACACGATGCGGATCGTGGTGGCCGGGGCGCCACCACCCTCGCGGGTCATCGAGCGGGTGGAGACCGAGCTCGGCTGGGAGTTCATCCAGATCTACGGGCTCACCGAGACCTCCCCGGTCCTCACGGTCAACCGAGCGCCGGCCGAGTGGGACAGCCTCGACCCGGCAACCCGCGGCCGGCTGCTCTCGCGGGCGGGGGTGCCCGCCGTCGGGATCCGCGTCCGGGTCGACGAGGAGGGTGAGGTTCTCGCTCGCGGGAACCACGTGTTCGACGGGTACTGGAACCAGCCAGAGGAGTCTGCGAAGGTCCTCGTCGACGGCTGGTTCCACACGGGCGACGGGGGTTTCCAGGAGGGAGCGTACACCGTCATCGCGGACCGGAAGAAGGACGTCATCATCTCCGGCGGGGAGAACGTCTCGTCGATCGAGGTCGAGGACTGCCTCTACAAGC
>JAJYGM010000024.1 GCA_021785095.1 Actinomycetes bacterium | reverse complement strand
GCGCTCAAGCGCGCGCTCGACCCCGCGGGAGTCCTGAACCCTGGGAAGCTCGGCATCCCGACCCGCTTCGGCGAGGTGCCCTGGCCGTGAGGGACGTGACGAGCGTGAGAGACGCGGGGGCGTGAGAGACGTGACGAGCGTGAGGGACGTGACGAGCGTGAGAGACGCGGGGGGGAAGGCGGCCGACGGAGCCGCGCTCGTGGTGGACGTGGGCTCGAGCGGCATCCGAGCGGGGATCGTTCGCCCGAACGGCTCGGTCGAGCACGCCCGGCACGCGGCGCTTGCGACGAGCGCACCGGCTCCTGGGCTCGCAGAGCTCGACGGGGCGCAGCTCGCAGCCGCGGTCGTCGAGCTCGCCACCGGGGTGCTCAACGAGTGCGGGCCGGTCGCCGCGGTCGGCATCGCGACGCAACGCGCGACCGCGCTCGTCTGGGACCGTCGCACCGGTGCGCCCGTCGCCCCGGCGATCGGGTGGCAGGACCTCCGCACGGTCGTCACGTGCCTGGTGCTGCAAGCCGACGGCATCCGGCTCGCACCGAACATGTCCGCGACGAAGATCGCGGCGATCCTCGACGACGTCGATCCCGACCGGGCGCGCGCCGAGGCAGGCGAGCTGTGCGCCGGCACCGTGGACAGCTGGGTCGCCTGGGTGCTCGCAGGAGGTCCCGAGAGAGCGGGAGGCGGCCTCCACGTCACGGACGCCACCAACGCGGCCGTGACGGGCATGCTGGCTGCAGGCGACACGTCCCGTTGGGACACGTGGGACGCCCGGGTGCTCGCCGCGCTGCGCATCCCCGAGCCGGTGCTCCCGAGCGTGGTCGACTCCTGCGGGGTCCTGGGCGAGGCGTCCGCCCTCCCTGGATCCCCGCCCATCTGCGCGCTGATCGGCGATCAGCAGGCGTCCCTCGTCGGCCAGGGGTGCACCCGGCCGGGCCTCGCCAAGGCGACGTTCGGCACCGGCGGGATGCTCGACCTGTGCACCGGGACCGAGGCCCCCGCACGCGCGGCGCGCCAGGCGTCGGGGACGTTCCCGATCGTGGCGTGGCGGCGAGCCGGCGAGCTCACCTGGGGGAGCGAGGCGATCATGCTCACGGCCGGAGCGTGCGTCGACTGGCTGCGCGACGATCTCGGCCTCGTCGCCAGCGCGGCGGAGACCGAGGCGCTCGCCGCGCAGCGCGAGACGACCGGCGGCGTCTGGTTCGTGCCTGCCCTGATGGGCATGGGCACGCCGGTGTGGGACTTCGGCGCCAGGGGGGCGCTCGTCGGCCTCACCCAGGGCTCCGGCCGCGCCGAGATCGCCCGCGCCGTGCTCGAGGGGGTTGCGCACCGGGGTGCCGATCTCCTCGAGGCCGCAGAGGCCGACAGCGAGACGACCGTCCCGACGCTGCGCGTCGACGGCGGCATGAGCGCGAACGGCGTGTTCGTGCAGGCGCTGGCGAACGCGTGCTTGCGGCCCGTCGAGCTCTCGGCCGAGCGCGAGGCCACGACGCTGGGCGCCGGCCTCCTCGCGGGCGTCGCGGTAGGAGTGGTGTCCGGCACGGACGAGATCGCCGACGCCTATCGTCCGAGGGCGGTCGTCGAGCCCGCGCTCACGGAGGCGGCCCACCGGGAGCTGCGGGCCCGGTGGCTGGAGGCGCGGGAACGGGCCACCCGCACGATCCCCGAGCTGTCGGGGATCGAGTTCTGACTCTGAAGGGCGCCGGACGCGTCAACCGTTCGCCGGGAGCACCTCCATCGCCTCGGCGACGCTCGCCCCCGCCGCAAGGAGCGGGCGGAAGGCCATGAGCTGGCGCGGGCGCGACACCGCGAGTGCGGCGGAGAGCCGCCCGTCCCTCGCGTACACGACGACGAACCTGCCGTCCTCGGCGTCGAGTGCGCCGTCGAGGACCACGACCTCGTCCGTGCGCTCCGGGTGCCCGAGGACCTGGATCCGGACGCCGTACTGCTCCGACCAGAAGTACGGGACGGGGTCGAACGGCTCGGCCTCGGCCCTGCCGGCGAGAAGGCTCCGGGCCGCCGCGGTCCCCATCTGCGAGGCCAGCTCCCAGTGCTCGATCCGGATCGACTGAACGTCCCCGGCGTGGCGCCAGGTCCATCGGCACAAGTCGCCGGCGCAGACCACCCCGTCGGCGGCGAACAGGGCTTCGTCGCACACGACGCCGTCGGCGATCTCGAGCCCCGACCCCTCCAGCCACTCCGTGTTGGGCACGACGCCGATGCCGACCACGACGACGTCTGCCGGGAGCTCCTCGCCGCCGGCGAGCTCCACCTCGTACGGCGCGCCGCGGGGCGCCGCCCGCTCGTGCACCGCCGCGACCGACGCACTCGTGCGCAAGTCCACTCCGTGGCGCGCGTGCAGCGCACCGAGGGCGGCGCCCACCAGCTCGCCCACTGCGGGCTCGAGGGGGGTCGGCAGCGCCTCGAGCACGGTGACGTCGCAGCCGAGGCCCGCGCAGGTGGCCGCCACCTCCGAGCCGATGAACCCCGCGCCGACCACGACGACACGACAGCCGGGCCCCGCCTCGAGGATCCGGGCACGGAGGCGCTCGCAGTCGTCGAGGGTGCGCACGACCGCCACGCCGTGCAGTGCCTCGGTGCCGCGCAGCCGCCGCGGCCGGGCCCCGGTCGCCACGACGACGCCGTCGGCGCAGAGCACCGTGCCGTCGTCGAGGGTGACCCGGCGCGCCTCGGCGTCGAACGCGCCCGCGCGCTGGCCGAGGCGAAGGTCGATCCCGAGGTCCGCGAGCCGGCGACGGTCCACGAGCGCCGCCCGCTCCGGCGGCCACGTGCCGGCGAGCACCTGCTTGGACAGCGGGGGGCGGTCGTACGGGTAGTGGACCTCGTCGCCCACCATGACCAGGGAGCCGGTGAAGCCCCCTTCGCGCAGTGCCTGCGCGGCGCGCAGCCCTCCGAGCGCGGCCCCGACGATCACGACGGCGCCGTCGGCAGGCAACGGGCCGCCGGAGGCGCCGGCTCGGGTCACCGGCCGAACATGGCCATCCACTCCTCGACGGAGCGAGGCCGGTAGCAGACGTTCGTCCGTCGCGTCTCGCCCATCGTCGCGGACGGCTCCGGTGCGTACCGGTGCCCCGGGTACACGAGCGTGTCGTCGGGCACCGACGCGAGCCGCCGGGTGAGCGACTCGTACAGCGCCTCGGGATCCCCGCCTGGGAGATCGGTTCTCCCGCAGCCCTGGAGGAACAGCGTGTCGCCGGACACGAGCCTGCCGTCGACGAGGAAGCACTGGCTCCCCGGGGTGTGGCCTGGCGTGTGCAGGAGCTCGACGGGCACGTGCCCGACCCGGACGACGTCCCCGCTGTCGTGAGGGGTGAGCTCACCTTCGCCCACCCCGGTCGCTCGCACCACCCAGGGCAGCTCGGCCCGCTGGACGTGGATGGGCGCCTGGACCTGTTCGAGCAGCGCGGCGATCCCCTCCACCTCCCAGCCCATCGCAGCACCGCCGACGTGGTCGAAGTGGTAGTGGGTGGCAAGGACGCCCGCGCACCGCATGCCGTCCGACTCCAAGAGGTCGAGGAGATCGCGCACTCGATAGGCGGGATCGACGAGGAGCGCGTCGCCGGTCCCCCGGTCGCCGATCGCGTAGGTGAAGTTGGCCATCTGCAGCGCGACCGCGTCGTCGCGGGCAAAGTCGCGCCCCGACAACAGCTGGCGGAAGTACAGCGGTCCCGAGGTCGGCCCGGCCATCAGAAGAGCCCGGGAGCGGGGCCGTCCTCTCCGTCGCCGGCGAGGTCTGGGGTCCCGAGGGGGGCTACCTCGTCGGGCCCGGTCGTCTCGTCGGGCTGGGCCGTCTCCTCCGGCACGGCGGTGTCATCGGGCACGGCCGTCTCCTCCAGCACGGCGGTCAGCCGGGGCACGAGCTGCTCCACCTGCATCCGCGTCTGGCGGAGCCGCTTGTCAAGCTCCTCGATGATCGCCGTGGCCCGGACCAGGCGGCCCACCAGTTGGTCGACGTCGACTTCGCGACCTTCGAAGAACCCGACGATCCGATCCAGCTCGGCGCTCGCCTCCGTGTAGCTCATCTCCTCGACAGGCGCCTCGTCGGCACCGGCGCGCTCTTCCAGTGACGGTCCCATCACTCCTCCACCCGCTCGTACCCGACCGATCCGCTGCGGTGAAGGTCCACTCCCTCCGCCACTGATCGGACGCTGCCGTCGACGAAGCGCGTCGTGAGCTGCTGCCCCGCCCGGACCACGCGAGCGTGCCGGACGACACGGCCCTCGGCGTCGAACGTGAGGGTGTACCCGCGCTCGAGCTGGCGCTCGACGTCGTACGCGGACAAGAGCCTGCGAAAAGCGCCGAGCCGCTCCGTCGCCTGCTCGACCCGGGCCCGCGCGAGCGGCGGGACCCGGGCGCCACGAAGGACGGTCGCGCTCCACGCGTCGTCGACCAGTCGGGGCGCGCAGCGCCCGATCGTGGCGCCGCAGCGTACGAGGTGCTCGGCCCGCCGGTCGACGAGATGCCTCGCCATCGCGCAGACCCGCAATCGCGTCGTGTCGTGCTCGCGCTGCGCAGAGACGAGCACTTCTGCTGCCCTGCGAGCGGCCAGTGAGGCTGCCGCGACGACCGACGCCTCCCACCACCCGCGCACGCGCTGCACGATCTCGCGGCCGCACTCGGTCGGGGTGATGCACGAACGGCTCGCCACCACGTCCGCGACCGACTGGTCGCCGGTGTGGCCGATCCCCGTCCAGACCGGCACGGACGACGTGGCGACGGCCCGGGCCACCGGCTCGGCGTCGAACGCCGCGAGGTCGGCCCTCGACCCCCCGCCGCGCACCACGACGATCACGTCGAGACGTTCGGGACCCAGTGCGGAGAGCCTGCGGACCGCGGCGGTGATGGCCGCAGGCGCCGCCGAGCCCTGAACGGTCGCACGGGCCACCTGTACCGCGAACCCGAAGCCCGAGGCGGCCAGCTGGCCGACGAAGTCGCGGTAGCCCTCCGTGTCCGGGCTCGCGACGAGACCCACCCGCAAGGGCACCTCGGGCATCGGAAGCACCCCGTTTCGCGTGAGCAGTCCCTCCGCCTCGAGCGTGCGGAGGAGCGCCGCACGTTGCGCGGCGAGGCGTCCGAGCAGCGCAGTGACGTCGAGCTCGCTCAGGACGAATCCGATCTCGGCCTTCGGGCGGTAGAAGTCGATCGTCCCCCGAAGGACCACCACCATCCCGGCCTGCAACT
>JAJYGM010000574.1 GCA_021785095.1 Actinomycetes bacterium | reverse complement strand
GGAACGGCATGTCCTGGACCGGAAGGATCTTCGACACGACGCCCTTGTTGCCGTGCCGGCCTGCGAGCTTGTCGCCTTCCGAGATCTTGCGCTTCTGCGCGACGTAGACACGCACCAACTGGTTCACGCCCGGCGGCAGCTCGTGCGAGTCGTCGCGGGAGAAGACGCGGACGTCGATGACCTTGCCCGACTCGCCGTGGGGCACCTTGAGGCTCGTGTCGCGGACGTCGCGGGCCTTCTCACCGAAGATCGCGCGGAGCAGGCGCTCCTCGGGCGTCAGCTCGGTCTCGCCCTTCGGCGTGACCTTCCCGACGAGGATGTCGCCGGGACCGACCTCCGCGCCGATCCGGATGATCCCTCTCTCGTCGAGGTCGGCGAGGATCTCTTCCGAGAGGTTGGGGATGTCGCGCGTGATCTCCTCCGCGCCGAGCTTGGTGTCACGCGCGTCGACCTCGTGCTCCTCGATGTGGATCGAGGTGAGCACGTCGTCGCGCACCAGGCGCTCGGAGAGGATTATCCCATCCTCGTAGTTGTAGCCCTCCCAGGGCATGAAAGCGACGAGGAGGTTCTTTCCGAGAGCGAGCTCGCCGTTGTGGGTCGACGGACCATCGGCGATGACGTCGCCGGCGCTCACCTCGTCCCCCTCCTCGAGCAGGAGCTTCTGGTTGATGCAGGTGTTCTGGTTCGATCGGCGGAACTTCGCGAGTGGGTACACGCGCCGTCCGAGCTCCATCCCGTGCCGGTCGCGCTGACCCGGCGAGTACTGGACCGCGACGAGGTCACCGGACAGCTCCGCGATCCGCCCGTCACCCTCGGCGACGACGACCTCACCGGCATCCTGCGCGGCGCGCGCCTCGATGCCGGTGCCGATATAGGGCGCCTCCGGCACGAGAAGGGGAACAGCCTGCTTCTGCATGTTCGCGCCCATGAGCGCCCGGTTCGCGTCGTCGTGCTCGACGAACGGGATCAAGGCGGTCGACACCGAGACGATCTGCTTCGGCGAGACGTCCATGAGATCGACCTCGGCGGGTGGGACGTAGTCGACCTCGCTCGTCGTGCCGTAGGAGGTCGTCGTCGCACCCACCCGTACGCCGGCACCTTGTGGACCCCGCCGGACGAGCACGCGGTCTCCGACGAAGTGGCCGTCGCGGTCCAAGGTCGCGGACGCCTGCGCGATGACGTACTCCTCTTCCTCGTCCGCTGCGAAGTAGACGATCTGCTCCGTCACCCGCCCTTCGACGACCTTTCGGTACGGCGTCTCGATGAACCCGTGCTCGTTCACCCGCGCATAGCTCGCCAGGTGGCCGATCAGCCCGATGTTCGGTCCCTCGGGGGTCTCGATCGGGCACATTCGGCCGTAGTGGGAGGTGTGCACGTCCCGAACCTCGAAGCCCGCTCGCTCGCGCGACAGACCACCGGGTCCGAGCGCAGACAGCCGACGCTTGTGGGCCAGCCCGGAAAGCGGGTTGTGCTGGTCCATGAACTGCGACAGCTGGCTCGTGCCGAAGAACTCCTTGATCGCCGCGACCACCGGTCGGATGTTGATCAACGTCTGGGGCGTGATCGCCTCGACGTCCTGGGTCGTCATCCGCTCCCGTACGACGCGCTCCATCCGGGACAGTCCGATACGGACCTGGTTCTGGATGAGCTCGCCGACGGAACGGATACGCCGGTTCGCGAAGTGGTCCTGGTCGTCGAGACGGTACCCGGCCTCGCCGTTCGCGAGGTGGAGCATGTACGTCGACGCTGCGAGGATCTCGCTCGGGCTGAGGACACCCTGACCCTCCTCGGGGCGCTCGAGGTCGACGTCGAGCAGGGAGGAGATCTTCTCGATCTCGGGGCCGAGCTTGCGATTGAGCTTGTAGCGACCGACACGTGTCAGGTCGTATCGGCGCGGGTTGAAAAAGGCGTTCTCGAAGTACGCCCGCGCCGACTCGAGCGACAGTGGCTCGCCGGGTCGCGCACGCTTGTAGATCTCGAGAAGAGCGTCCTCGCGGGTCGCGACGAGCTCCCGCTCCTTCTCCCACTGTCCTGCGAGGAAGTCGAAGTGCCTCACGAACCTGTCGAGGAACGCAGGGTCCTCGTAACCCAGGGCCTTCATCAGGACGAACAGCGACAACCGACGCTTGCGTGCGACACGCGTCCCCGCGGTGACGTCGCGACTCGGCTTGGCCTCGACGTCGAACTCGATCCACTCGCCCCGGTATGGGTGCACGGTGCCGGTGACGATCGTCTTCGCGTCGCGACCCGGCTGGAAGATGACGCCCGGCGACCGCACGAGCTGGCTCACCACCACGCGCTCGGTCCCGTTCACGATGAACGTCCCCTTCGGCGTCATCATGGGGAAGTCCCCCATGAAGACGGTCTGCTCCTTGATCTCGCCAGTGGAGGCGTTCATGAACCGCGCACGCACGAAGATCGGCGCCGCGTAGGTCATGTCCTTCGCCTTGCACTCGTCGATCGTGAACTTCGGAGGCGGCCGGAGGTCGGGGTCGCTCGGGTCGAACTCGAGCTCCAGCCGGAGCTGGCCGGTGAAGTCCTCGATCGGGCTTATGTCCGCGAAGGTCTCCGCGAGGCCCTTCGACAAGAACCAGTCGAAGGAGTCGCGTTGGACGGACACGAGGTCCGGCAACGGGAGCACCTCTTCGAGGTTCGCGAACGAGAAGCGTTCGGGAGTGCGGGAACGAGACGGCAAGGGTCTACTCCTCGCGAGTGCGGGTGAGGCGGACGGCAGCGTGCTTCGGAGCCGGGGCGCGCTTCACCACGCGTACGGGACATGGGCAGCGTGGCGGACAGGCACGACAGTGACACAGCATAGGCGCGCGAAGACGACGAGGCAACGCGTCCGCACGCGCCTCCGGGGCAGGGTACGAGACAGACGACGACTGGTCAAGAAGCAGTCGTCGTCGGCTCAGCGCCGGAGCGCCGGGCGACGTCCCCACCCTGCCCGTTCATACCGCTCGGCACAGGTCGCGGATCGCCGGTGCAACCGGCGATCCGCGACCTGGTCGGCCCCGGGCTACTTGAGCTCGACCGTCGCGCCAGCCCCCTCGAGCTGGGCCTTGGCCTTCTCTGCATCTTCTTTGGAGACCTTCTCGAGCACCGGCTTCGGCGCGGAGTCGACGAGGTCCTTCGCCTCCTTCAGACCGAGGTTCGTGAGAGCGCGGACCTCCTTGATGACCTGGATCTTCTTGTCGCCGGCAGCGCTCAGCACGACGTCGAACTCGTCCTGCTCCTCGGCGGCTTCCTCGCCGCCACCGGCACCGGCGGCCGGGGCAGCCGCGACGGCTACCGGCGCTGCAGCCGACACGCCGAAGCGCTCCTCGAACTCCTTCAAGAGCTCGGAGAGCTCCAGAACCGTCATGCTTGCGATCCCGTCGAGGATCTCTTCCTTCGTCGCCATCGTTTGCTCCTTGTCGCATTCCAACGGGTGGTCTATTGCCGCAGCGCCCGCGGGGGCTTCCCCGCCGTTCGGCTGCGCTACACGGTGTCCTCGGTGGCCCCTGCGACCTCTGCCGTGTCCTCGGTGGCCGCTGCGGCCTCTGCCGTGTCATCGACGCCCTCCCGGACCTCGATGAGCGCCGACAACGCGTAGGCCATCTTCTGGGGCACGGCGGCAAGGAGGGCGGCAAACCGCTGCATCGGTGCCGCGAAGGCACCTGCGACCTGTGCGAGCAGGACCTCTCGGGTGGGAAGCTCGGCGAGCGACGCCGTCGTCCGGGCGTCGAGCAGGCTGGTGCCGACCAGACCGCCCTTGACCACCAAGCTCGGGTGCGTCCGGGCGAAGTCGCGCAGCACCTTGGCCACCGTCGCGACGTCCTCGCGCACGAAAGCTATGGCCGTGGGCCCCTCGAGGAGCGGGTCGAGCCCGTCGAGCCCGTTCTCGTGAGCAGCGCGTCGCACGAGCGTGTTCTTGTAGACCTTGTAGTCACCGCCCGCCTCATAGATCTGCCGGCGCAACGTCTCCATCCCCGAGACCGACAGGCCCCTGTACTCGGTGAGGATCGCCGCGTTCGTGCTCGAGAGGCGCTCACGGACCTCGTCGACGACCGCGACCTTCTCCGGCCTCGGCTGCCGTGTGCCAGCATCCACGCTCGTAGCCACGCTCGCTCCCTCCTTTGGCGCAAGGACCTGCGCACCGTGCCGTAGCGAGGAAGCGACGTTCGCCTCGCCTCGTCTGGCGGGCCAGAGCCCATTACACGCAGGCGCGCACCAGATGTCTACGGCGTAGAGCGGAGTGCCAGACGCGACAGCTCCGCCGAGGGCGATTCTACTACACCGGCGAGATGCCACTCGCCGTGCAGCTCACACTTGCATCTCCCCCGCCACCGCAGTCGCCAGGAGGACATTGGAGCGGACAGCCTCGAGGTTCGCCTCGAGCGATGCACCGTTGGTGCCGCGAACCATCGCGTCGAGCAGGAAGGGCGTCAGCGCCTGTCCTCGCACGTTGTCACGCTCTGCCGCGGAGAGCGCTTCGGCCAGCACCGCGTCGTGCAGGACAGGGTCCAGCTGGTGCTCGACGGCGACCGGGTTGGCGACGACGAGCGCCGACGAGGTCTGGAGCTCGTCTCTGCGGCGCATCACGGCAACGACACCCGCTGGATCGTCCACGCGCCAGTCGAGGGGCTCGCCCGAGCTGTGGAGGTAGAAGCCGGGGAACTCCCACGTGCGATAGCCGAGGACCGTGACGTTCAACGTCTCCAGCCGCTGGAGGGTCGCGGGAACGTCGAGGATCGACTTCACCCCCGCGCAGACGACGGTGAGAGGAGTGCCAGCCAGAACCTCGAGGTCCGCCGACTCGTCCCGGGAGCTCACCCAACCGCGGTGCACACCCCCGAGCCCCCCTGTCGCGAAGACGCGGAGACCCGCTCGCTCCGCGAGGTAGCTCGTCGCCGAGACGGTCGTCGCTCCGCTGGCCCTGCTCGCGAGAGCCGGCGCCAGGTCCCGCAGACCGAGCTTGCGGAACCCCGGCTCCGTGGCAACCCTGCGCAGCTCGGACTCGTCGAGGCCGACGCGCGCGAGCCCGTCGAGCACGGCGATCGTCGCGGGACAAGCACCTCCCTGCCTGACCAGGCTCTCCAGCTCCATGGCGACCTCGAGGTTGCGAGGCTGTGGAAGGCCATGAGAGATGATGGTTGACTCGAGCGCGACGACCGGCGTTCCCGACGTGCGCGCTTTCACGACCTCGCGCGACATGACGA
>JAJYGM010000619.1 GCA_021785095.1 Actinomycetes bacterium | reverse complement strand
CGAGAAGATGAAGGCGAAGGTGCACGACGCGCTGAAGGCGCACTTCCGGCCGGAGTTCCTGAACCGCATCGACGAGATCATCGTCTTCCACGAGCTGAGCAGGGAAGAGGTCATGGAGATCGTCGACCTCATGGTGAACCGCACCAGGGAGCAGCTCTCGGGCCAAGGGCTCGGGCTCGAGCTGACCGCGCTCGCGCGGGCATTCCTCGCCGAGAAGGGGTACGACCCGCAGCTCGGCGCGCGCCCGCTGCGCCGTGCGATCCAGCAGCTGGTCGAGGACCCGCTCTCCGAGCGGATCTTGTGGAAGGACTTCCGGGTGGGGGAGACGATCGTCGTGGACGTCGACGCGGAGCCCGGCGACGGGCACGACGGCCCTCACCTCGTGTTCCGTGCCGTGGAGGGTGTCGAGCCGCCGCCGATGGAGCTGGCCGGCAGCGGCTCTTCGGACTGAGCTCGAGCGGCCGGCGGGGCCCTCGCGCGGCCGGTGCACAGGCCCTGCGCCGGTACGATGCAGCGGTGGCCGACCAGAGCGACGCGCTGCTGGACGCGCTGGCGCTCGTCGCGCCCGGGACGCCGCTGCACCAGGGGCTCGACCGCGTCCTGCAGGCCAAGCGCGGAGCCCTCGTGGTCATGGGGGACGACGCGGCCGTGCTCGCCATCTGCACCGGGGGCTTCCTGCTCGACGCCGAGTTCACGCCCCAGCGGTTGTCCGAGCTCGCGAAGATGGACGGCGCGATCGTGCTCACCGCCGACTGCTCGCGCATCGCCAGGGCCAACGTCCACCTGATGCCCCGCGCGTCGATCCCGACGAGCGAGACCGGCACGCGGCACCGGACGGCCGAACGGGTCGCCCGCTCCCTGGACGTACCGGTCGTGACCGTGTCCGAGGCGATGGCGACCGTCACCGTCTACAGGGGCGCTGCCCGCCACACGCTGCAGCAGCCTGGCCGGTTGATCGACCGGGCCAGCCAGGCCATCGCCGCGGTGGAGCGGTTCAAGTCCCGATACGACGTCGCGCTCGCGCTGCTCTCGACGCTCGAAGTGGAAGACACCGTCTCGGTCAATGACGTCGTCGCCGTCCTCCAGCCTGGCGAGATGGTGGTGCGGTTCACCGAGGAGGTCGAGGGGTACCTCGTCGAGCTCGGCGAGGACGGCCGGCTCATCCGGCTGCAGATCGAAGAGCTCGGGGCCGGCGTCGAAGAGGCGCTTCGGCTCGTCGCGCTCGACTACGTCGCGCTTCGGCTCGTCGCGCTCGACCACGTCGCGCTCGACCACGTGGTGGCCGACGAGCCCGAGGGTGACGCTGCAGGGTCCCGTCACGACGGGCACGTCGCCGACCGGCGACGCGACCGGCACGTCCTGAATCTGAAGCAGCGTGCGGACGCGGCGCTCGCGGCGCTGCACGGCCTCAGCCACGAGGATCTGCTCGGCAGGATCGCGGTCGCCGGGGTGCTGGGCTTCGACCCCGTGCCCGGTGCGCTCGACCTGCCGGTCGAAGCGCGCGGGTACCGGCTCCTCCACCGTCTGCCGCGGGTCTCCGACTCGATCATCGAGCGGATCGTGGAGCGGTTCGTCACCCTTCCGCAGATCCTGCAGGCGACCCTCGTCGAGCTGGAGAAGGTGGGCGGGGTCGGCGAGGCGAAGGCCCGGACGGTGAAGGACGGCCTGTCGAGGATGGTCGAGGCGAGCATCCTCGAACGCTACGAGTGACGCGCCAAGTTGGCCGCTCGCAGGCTCCCCTGAATGGGTGCGTCCCCGACGGCCCGGGGGCGGCGCCCGCTCGCGATCCGGTACAATGGTGGACCGCCGGTCCCCGTCTGGGCCGGCAGCATGGAGCTGCCGCCGCCCCGGTGATGCCGTGTCCCGTCGTCGAGAAGTGCAAGGAGTCCGGTGTTCGAGGTCGGTGACAAGGTCGTGTACCCCCACCACGGCGCAGCCGTCGTGGAGAAGCGGGAGACCAAGGTGGCCTTCGGCCAGAAGCGCGAGTACCTGGTGCTGCGCCTCGCGTACGGCGACCTGACGCTGATGGTCCCGGCGGACAACACCGACGGCGTCGGGCTGCGCGAGGTCATCAACGACGAAGAGGTCGAGGAGGTCTTCGCCGTCCTTCGCAAGAAGGAAGCGCGCATGCCGACCAACTGGTCCCGCCGGTACAAGAACCACTCCGAGAAGCTGCGTTCCGGCGACATCTATCAGGTAGCCGAAGTGGTGCGGAACCTGTCGATCCGCGACAAGGACAAGGGCCTCTCCGCAGGCGAGAAGCGCATGCTGAGCCGGGCGCGCCAGATCCTCGTGTCCGAGCTCACGTTCGCGCTCGGCGTCGACGAGGAGACCGCCGAGCAGCGACTGAACGAGGCACTGCCGTAACCGACGACGAACGACGCGCCGGCGTGCGCACCCCTGACGCCTCGGCCCCCGACGGCACACGTGCGCGGGGAGTGTGGACCATCGTCGTGGCGGGGGGAGCGGGTTCGCGGTTCGGGCGGCCGAAGCAGTTCGAGCCCCTTGCGGGCCGCCCTGTGATCGAGTGGTCCGTCGCCGCCGCACGCAGGGCCACCGACGGGGTCGTGCTGGTCGTGCCGGCAAGCGACGTGGCGCGCGCCCGCTCGCTCGGGGCCGACGTCGTCGTCGCCGGCGCCGAGACGCGCTCGGGGTCCGTGCGCGAGGGCCTCGCGTGCGTCCCGTCGGGCGCGGCGGTCGTGGTGGTCCACGACGCCGCGCGGCCGCTCGCCTCCCCGGCGCTGTTCGCAGCGGTCGTGGCCCCGCTCTCGCGCTCGGACGTCGACGGAGTCGTCTGCGGCCTCGCGGTCTCCGACACGCTGAAGCGGGTCGGCTCCGACGGGTCGACCGTCACGGGCACCGTGGACCGCAGCGCGATCGTCGCGGTGCAGACCCCCCAGGCGTTCCGCGCATCGGTGCTGCGCCGGGCGCACGCCGCCGGGGGCGACGCGACCGACGACGCGGCGCTCGTCGAGGCCGTCGGCGGCACCGTGCGCGTCGTCCCGGGCGACCCCCACAACGTGAAGCTGACGGTGCCGTCGGACCTCGAGCTCCTCGAGCATCTCGCACGTGGCGGTGCGTGGTGACGTTGCGGGTCGGGCAGGGCTTCGACGTCCACCGCTTCTCGGAGGACCCGACGCGCCGCCTCGTGCTGGGGGGCGTCGTGGTGGAGGGCGCCGAGGGCCTCGCGGGCCACAGCGACGGGGACGCCCTCGCGCACGCGCTCTGCGACGCGCTCCTCGGCGCGGCGGGGCTCGGGGACCTCGGCCAGCACTTCCCGGACACCGACCCCCGGTACGCCGGCGCCGACAGCACGCTCCTCCTCGCTGAGGTCGTGGCGCTCGTCGCCGGCGCGGGCTACGAGGTGCTGAACGCGGATTGCACCGTGGTGGCGGAACGGCCGCGGTTGGCCACCTTCGTGCCGGGGATGGTCGAGGCTCTCTCGGCGATCCTCGATGCGCCCGTGTCGGTGAAGGCCACGCGAGGCGAAGGACTGGGCGCAATCGGGCGGGCGGAGGGGATCGCGTGCTTCGCCGTGGTGCTGGTGGAGCGGGAATGACGCCGCGCGGAGCGGGGCGGCCCGAGCGCGCGCCGCGCGGAGCGGGGCGGCCAGAGCGCTCGCCGCGCGGAGCGGGGCGGCCCGAGCGGCAGTCGAAGCGCCCGGGGGCGAGGTCGACGGGACGAGAACGCGAGGGTCTCGGCGGTGACGTGATCGAGGGTCGGCGCGCGGTGCGCGAGCTGCTCGCCGCCGGTCGGCGTCCGGTGCGATCGGTCTGGATCGCAGAGGGCCTCGACCCCTCGCCGCTGCTCGACGAGATCGAGGAGCTCGCTGCCCGCCGGCGTGTGCGCGTCGAGAACGTCTCGCGCGCTCGGCTCGAAGCGTCCGCGCGCACGGAGGCACCCCAGGGCGTGATCGCCCGTGCCCGCGCGGTCGAGCCGGTGGGCGTGGACGAGCTTGCCGTGCCGGGGCGCGGCTCGCCGTTCCTCGTGGTGGTCGCTGGCGTGACCGATCCGCGCAATCTGGGTGCGCTCTTGCGGAGCGCGGAGTGCGCGGGCGTGACCGGCGTGGTCCTCCCGCGGCACCGGTCAGCCCACCTGACGCCCACGGTCGCGAAGGTGGCTGCCGGCGCCATCGAGCACCTCGACTTCGCGCTCGTCGGTGGCATCCCCTCTGTGCTCGAGCGCCTCTCCTCGCTGGGCTTCTTCTCGTTCGGGCTGGCGGCAGACGCCGCGCGGTCCATCTACGACGCCGACATCGGGGCCGGCCCGGTCGCGCTCGTGGTCGGCGGGGAGGAGCGGGGTCTTGCACCCCTCGTGCGAAGGCGCTGCGACGAGGTCGTCAAGATCCCCCAGCACGGCGGCCTCGAGTCCCTGAACGCCGGTGTGGCGGCGGCGGTGGCGTGCTTCGAGGTCGCGCGGCGCCGGCTCGGTTGACCCGTTTGCAAGCGGACCCGGTCGTTGGCAGGCTGAGCCGGTGACGACGCCGCGGGGCCCCGATCCGCCAGGACGAAGCGGGCGGCCACCGGGTTGGTCGCCGACGAGGGCGATCGCAGTGCTGGTTGTCGCGGTGGGGCTCGGCGCGTACCTCGTCACCCTCGGCGCGGGCCGCCATCCGTCGGCGAGCGCCACCACGACCACCACGACCACGACCACCACGACCACCTCGACCACCTCGACCACCTCACCGAGAACATCGCCGAAGAGCACCTCCACGACGACGACCACCGCGCCGGGTGCGCAGCCGAGCACGTCGGTGAAGGTGCTGGTCGCGAACGCGAGCCAGACCAACGGGATCGCCACTTACTACTCGGGCAAGCTCGCCGCGGCCGGGTGGGGGACGCTCACACCGGTCACCGCCACCACAGCGCTCGCCACGTCGTCCCTCTACTACGTGACCGGCGAGCAGCGGGCTGCGCGCGCCATCGCAGTGGCGCTCGGGATCTCGCCCTCCGCGGTGCAGCCCTTCGGGCCCGTCGTGCCGGTCGCCAACACCGCAGGCGCCGACGTGGTGGTGGTGGCCGGTGACGACCTCGCGTCGAAGGTCCCCGCCAACGCGGGCTGACGGCGTGGCCGCTCCTGCCGGTGGCGCGACCGTTCCGTTCGGCGTGGCCCCGCTGCGCGACCGTGCAGCAGAGGCGGCGCTCTTCTTGGACTACGACGGCACGCTCGCGCCGATCGTCGCCGACCCCGTCGGCGCCCGGCCGCAACCGCCGCACACGCACCGCT
>JAJYGM010000601.1 GCA_021785095.1 Actinomycetes bacterium | reverse complement strand
GAGGCGTCGGGTGAGGCGGTGCTCACGGTGGTGAGCCCCAGAGCCCCCAACCCGGTTCCGGCCACCAGCAGCGCGCCCGCGAACACGAGACGGGGAAACGCCATGCGAGGAACGATACCGCAGCGAGAGCGGCGCGAGGGCCCCCCGGCCGGCAAGGGGCAGTCGGGCCGCCGGTGACAGGATCGTCGGCGTGGAGTCCGCGAGGGTGGACCAATGGCTGTGGGCCGTCCGGGTCTTCAAGACGCGAGCCGACGCGGCTGCGGCGTGCAGCGGCGGGCACGTGAGGGTGAACGGCACCGCTGCGAAGCCCGCGACCAGGGTGGTGCCCGGAGACCGCGTCGCCGCTCGAGCCCGCGGCAGGATCCGCGACCTCGAAGTCGTGGACCCGATCAAGAAGCGCGTCGGCGCGGCGATCGCCGCCACCTGCCTCGTCGACCGCAGCCCGCCCGAGCCGCCGGAAGGCACCCCCTTCGCGCGGGCGCGCGGGAGCGGCCGGCCCACCAAGCGCGACCGACGGGAGCTCGACCGCCTCCGGCGATGACCCCCGAGCCCGGCGATGACCCCCGAGCCCGGCCCGGGGGCGCCGGCGCCGTCGCACTCAGCCCACGTACTCGCCCCGGTCCACGAGGTGGTGGACCGCCTCCCCCCTGAGCGCTCTCACGACGTTTGCCGCGGCCATGCGCGCGGCGTCCACCATCGAGGTCTCGGTGATGCCCGAGTTGTGCGGGGAGCCGAGCACGTTGGGCAGGTCGAGGAACGGCAGCCGCGGGGAGAACGGGCCGCCGCCCCTGGGCTCGTCCCACCACACGTCGATGCCCACCTGGAACGTCGGGTGGTCCACGAGGTGGCGGAACAGCGCGTCTTCGTCGACGATGGCCGCCCTGGCGACGTTCACCAAGACGGCGTCGGGCCTCATGAGCGAGAGCTCGCGCGCGCCGATCGCACCACGGGTCGCTCGGGTGAGCGGAAGAGCGATCACCACGATGTCCGCACCAACGAGCGCTCCGTCGAGGGCCTCGGCGCCTCCCACGTGCTCCACCCAGTCGTCGGCGACCGGTGAGCGGGCGACGGCGCGGATACGCGCGCCGAGGGCCCTGAATGCCAGCGCGCTCGCCCGGCCGATGCCGCCGTAGCCGAGGATGCTCACGACCGAGCCGCGGATCTCCCGGTTCGGCGTCCGCTGGTCGAAGACCCCGAACACGAGGTCGGAGTGCCGCTGAGGCAGGTGCTTCGCCAGCGCGAGCGCCATCGCCAGCACGTGCTCGGACATGGGTCCCGCGTAGCTCCCGGCGTTCGACGCCACCGGCACGCGCTCGGGGATCCGCCCGAACGGCACCTGATCGACACCCGCGGACAACAGCTGGACGAGCCGCGCGGAGCCCAGTTCGGCGAGCTCCTCCGGGCTCCTGAGCTCCCGGTCGGGCATCCAGGTCATCACCGCGTCCGCGGCCCCGAGCGCGTCCGCCCGTGCCGACAGCTCGAGGTCGGGGAGGTACCCGACGTCGGCCAGCGAGCCGATCGTGGCGGAGATCGCCTCGCGCATGGACGGCGGCGACGAGAACGTCACGAGCACTCGGTGGTCGGCCACGTCCAGATCAGACGACGGTGACCAACGTCCCGATCGGGGTGTCGGGCCAGACCCGCCCTGCTGTGGAGATCGGCATCTCCACGCAGCCGTTCGACTGGGGGAAGCCGTACGCGGCGCGCGGATAGCCGTGGAGCGCCTGGCCGCCGTGGAAGTAGCTCGCCCAGGGGACTGTCACGTCGTAGCTCGTCCCTGTGACGTCGGTGCCGCGCATG
Organism: Actinomycetes bacterium; assembly: GCA_021785095.1. The sequence continues at coordinate 3,427 of JAJYGM010000601.1, read as the reverse complement.
TTGGACACCGCCACGTGCTCGAACACCTCGTACGTGCCGACTGTGGTCGCCGCGCCAGGGACGCCCGTGTTGCAGGGCACGTGGGCGAAGGTGAGCACGCCGTTCACCCAGACTGTGAGGTGCTCGGGCAGGGTCATTGTGACGAGCACGTACGTCACGGGCTCGGCGTCCCTCTTGCCGGCCGCGACGTCGGCGAGCAGCGCCGACCAGAGCGCCGGGCCCACTGTGCCGTCGGCCTGGAGGCCGTTCTGTGTCTCGAAGGCCATGATCGCGCCTTGCGTGATGGCGGTGACCCGTGTCGGCGACCACTGGCTCGTGTACGCCTCCGGGAAGCCCCGATCACGCCAGACGAAGGCTCCGGGCTGGGCGATCGCCATCCCGGCGGGCACGGGTGTCGGCCCGGTGAAGGCGAGGGGGAGGTAGCCGAGCTTCGCGAGGAGCTGCTGGAGCCGGAGCACGCTCCCGGCCGCGACCGTGAAGGACGACGTGACCGAGTGGGCGAGCACGGACCCGCTGCGCGCCCGGACTCCGGTGGTCCCGCCCGGCACCGTGACCGTGTACGTCGTCGACGGCACGAAGGACGCCTCCGGCGTGAAGAGCAGGTCCAAGCCCACCACCTGCCAGGTCCCCTTGACCGCCGGGCTCAGCCACGGGTACGGAGAGCCGGGAGCCGACGGCTCCGAGAACCGCACCGCGATCGTGGTGTCCGGGGCCACTCCCGTCGAACCGCTCGACGGCGCGACCGAGGTGACCACCTCCGGCTGCGGACGGGCCGTCGAGCGTCGGACGTCTCCCGACTTGCGGCCCGAAGGATCCGGAGCGCCCCCCGCCTCCCTCGAGGTGGACGTCGCGTGCGAGCGGCTGCCGACCGTACCCGGGACGGCGAGCGGGATGGCGACCCCTGCACACGTGAGGAGGCCGACGAGCACGACCATCGCCTGCATCGCGCCGTGCCTGCCGTGCTTCGGGTGAGCGGGCTCGTCGTCCGGCGGAGGTGCCGCGCTCGGCACCGAGGTGCCGCTCGCTGCCCCCATCGGCGCCGCGTCGCGGTCCCCTGCCCTGGCCCGAGCGCGCCTCACCACGGCCCTCACCGCCAGGACGACCAGGGCGCCCGACAGCGCGAGGCCGAGGGGCCTCCGCATCGGCCTCACCGGTCGTCGCTCCCGCTCGGCCGGCGGCCCTTGAAGGTCAACCACCGCCTCATTTCGCACTCATCATGCCCCGATCACGGCGACGGGCGACGCCGCCCCTCCGCCCGCACCAGGCTGACCGGCTTCTCGAGGTGCCGAGGCGCTGTGGCACGACCGGCGTGAACGGCGCGAACGGCGCACGAGAAGGCTTCCCTTCGCCGGCATCACCCGGATCAGGTCCCCGAGGGTTGCTCATCCCTTCACCACCCCTACGGGTCGCAGCCGCGCGACCCGGCGCGCGAGCCCGGCGCGCTCGCACGTCATGACCACCTCGTCGACGTCCTTGTAGGCGAGCGGCGCTTCTTCGGCGAGGCCCCGAACAGAGGCAGCCCTGACGGCGATGCCACCATCTTCGAGCTCACGGCGCACGGTCTCTCCGCGTACCCGGCGCAGGGCGGCCTGGCGGCTCATCGTCCGCCCGGCACCATGGCAAGCCGAGGAGAAGGCACCGCCGGGATCGACACCGACGAGCACGTACGACGCGGTGCCCATCGAGCCCGGCACCAGGACCGGCTGGCCGACCGCACGCAGGTCGTCCGGCAGGTCCGGGTGTCCCGGTCCGAGCGCGCGCGTCGCCCCCTTGCGATGGACGCACAGCAGCCGGGGCACTCCGTCGACGGCGTGCCGCTCCAGCTCGGCGAGGTTGTGGGACACGTCGCAGACGAGCACCAGGTCGCCGGTGCCCACCGCCACCTCGAACGCCCGACGTGCCGCGACCGCCAGTGCCTGACGGTTCGCCCTGCCGTAGTTGGCAGCAGCCGCCATGGCGCCGAGGTAGGCCTGGCCCTCGGCCGACCGCGCGGGCGCGCACGCCAGCTGGGGATCGGGAACCGTGATGTGGTACCGGTGCATGGCGGCGAGCATCGTGCGTACGTGGTCCGAGCAGATCTGGTGCCCGAGCCCTCTCGAGCCGCAGTGGATCATCACGCACACCTGGGAGGAGGAGATCCCGAGCACGTCTGCGCATGCGGCGTCGAAGACCTCCTCGACCACCTGGACCTCGAGGAAGTGGTTGCCCGATCCGAGGCTCCCGACCTGCCCCAGCCCTCGGGCGCGTGCCCGCTCGCTCACCTGCGAGGGGTCGGCCCCGGCGACGGTGCCGCCGTCCTCGCAGCGGGCGAGGTCGGCCTCGGTGCCCAGCCCTGACTCGAGCGCGGCGCGCGCACCGCGCCGCAGCACCCTGTCGAGGCTGCGCCCGTCGCGCAGGTGCCACACGCCGCCGCGGCCGAGCCCGCGGGGGATCGCGGCATCGAGCGCGTCCATCAGCGCGCCGAGCTTCTGCCCGAGCTCCCCGGCGGACAACGGCGACGCCAGCAACCGGACCCCGCAGGAGATGTCGAAGCCGACGCCGCCCGGCGACACCACCCCGCCGGCATCGACGTCCGTCGCGGCCACGCCCCCGATGGGAAACCCATAGCCCCAGTGGACGTCCGGCATGGCGAAGGAGGCACCGACGATTCCCGGCAGCGTCGCGACGTTCGCGACCTGGCGCAGCGCCTCGTCGTCGACGGCCTGCTGCAGCAGCGCTTCGGAGGCGAACACGATCCCCGGGACCGACATCGCGCCGACAGGGTCGATCCGCCACTGGTCGCGTGCGCCCGCCACGCGCGAGAGCCGCAGCTGCGTACGAGCGGAGGCCGGACGGGTCACACGTCCACCAGCGCCCGGCACCGCCACCCTCCGCCGAAGGGTGCGGCCTGCAGCGCGTGGTACGACACGCCCTTCGGCACCGGCCCCACGAGATCGACTCGACTTGCGGGCACCACCTCCATGTCCCCTGCAAGGCCACCGTCCTCCGCCTCGGCAAGGTGGAACCGGATCGGCACGACGCCGAGCGCGTCGACGAGGTAGATCACCTCTTCGAGCAGCGACACGAGCGCGTCCTCGGCACCGCTCGCAGGCGTCGCGAGCGGCAGGACCTCGGTGGTCACCGAGTCGTGGACTTCGGCGAACGTGTCGACGAGTGCGAGCAGCGCCTGGGTGAGACAGGTCGCCCGGTCCGGCCCCCATGCTTCGAGCAGGCAGTCCGCGGCGTGGGGCAACTGTCGATGGCCCGGTTCGCGGGCGGTCAGCGGGGCACCCCCCCACGGACGACGACCACCGGGCACGGGGCATGCGCCGCGCAGCTGAAGCTCACCGAGCCCAGGAAGGCGCCGGCGAGACCCCCGTGGCCGCGGCTCCCGACGACCAGCATGTCCGCGCCGCGCGCCCGATCCACGAGGACCTGCGCGACGTGA